>JBDTOW010000669.1:0-3499 GCA_039933075.1 Verrucomicrobiota bacterium
TATTCTTCTCGACATCCAAGGCATGGATATAGGGCTCACCATTAATTAATTGCGGAGCAAAGCCGAGCTGCCATTCGGATTTGCCAAAGTGAGCCAGCCGGCTCCCCACGGACAAGCTCATAGCTCCGGTGGGCGTTTGTAAGAGATAAGTCGGATTGGCTGTGGAACTGAGCGGTTGCGGCTTGCCCAGACCGTTCGTCTGACTCCAGCCTGCCCAGGAAATCCACATGTTGGTAAGTTTTGGTGTTGGAAGTTGGATCGCGGGTTGGATCGGGACCTGATTGATCACGACGTTTTGGACCTGATTCGTTGGCGGCGGCTCGGGAATGATATTCCTCAGAATTGGCTCGGGCGCTTTGGTTTCCTGTTGCAGGGGCGTGACCGGGACTTCCACCTTCGGCGTCGGCGTCGGCGTCGGCGTTTGGCAACTAGTGAGGGCCACAGTGATGGAAACAAATCCTGTGAGTCGACTGAGTGCTCTTCTGATCTCCAACACGCGCGACATTGTGCGCAAGATCAATGCCGACTCAAGTCTGATATCGAGCGAATTAGCGGTTGCGCCTCCGGTGTAGAGCTTGAACTAACTTGCTCAAGATTGGTTCCGCCGCCATAGTGGCGCCGTCAACGTCACTGTCCGCGCCGGCGATGTTTCGAATGATGAAGCAGGCAATAATAACTTGACTGTAATCTGAAGCGCGAGTGTCGAAAATAACCACCGTGTGAGAATTCTCGTTGCCATCACCGGCGCCAGCGGTTCGCTTTATGCCCAGCGCTTGCTTGAAAACCTCGATACGACCGTTCACGAGGTTCATGTTGTAATTAGTCAATATGCGCACTCGGTGATTCACCACGAGTTGCCGGAGGGGCTTCGGGTGCCCTCCGGCGCCACCAAACATAGCCTCAAGAGCATGAACGCTCCTTTTGCCAGCGGCTCGAACCCGTTCGATGTCATGGTCGTCATTCCCTGCAGCATGGGAACGCTCGGACGAATCGCCCATGGGGTCAGCGACGATTTGCTCCTGCGCGCAGCCGATGTCATGCTTAAGGAACGCCGGAAGTTGATTCTCGTGCCGCGTGAGACCCCCATCCACCTGGTGCACGTAAAGAATTTTGAACTTCTGCTCCTGGCCGGCGCCACGATTATGCCGGCCAACCCTTCGTTCTATTCGTTGCCGCAGACGGTCGAACAGGTGGTCGACACCGTGGTCGCGCGCGTCCTTGATCATGCTGGCGTTTCCAATGAATTAGTTGCTCGCTGGCAAAAGGAGCAGGACTGACCGCCGACCGCGGACAACAAGACACCAAGCATCATGTCGCTCGTCCGATTAAGGAGTGATTGAGAAAATCCCAGTCGATGTTGTCAGAAATTCGCAAGTGGGCTGAGTTCGTAAAAATCTCCCACACGATATTCGCCCTTCCGTTCGCTCTGGCGGCGATGGCCGTCGCCGCGCGCGACACTCACGGGTGGCCGGGCTGGCGGAAATTTGGTTTGATCCTTGCTGCCACGTTTTTTGCGCGAACCTGTGCCATGGCATTCAATCGAATTGCGGATCGCGAATTCGATCGAGCCAATCCGCGTACCGCGATGCGCCATCTGCCTTCCGGCCAGATTTCGCTTTCGAGCGCAATCCTGCTATGCACCCTGAGCGCCGCGGGCTTCGTGTCCGCCAGTTATTTTCTCAACGGCCTCTGCTTTTACCTTTCGCCCGTAGCCCTATTGGTAATTTGCTTTTATTCGTTGACCAAACGATTCACCGATTTCACTCATTTCTTTCTGGGATTCGCGTTGGCCTTGGCGCCGATCGGAGCATGGCTGGCGGTGAAGGGAACCGCGATCACGCCTTTTGAATTAATATCCGCCGTCGTTTTGGCGGCAGCCATAATCTGTTGGCTCGTCGGTTTCGATATCATCTATGCCATTCAAGACTACGAGTTTGATCGCCGCCACGGATTACATTCGCTGGTAGTACGCTGGGGCGCGGACAACGCGCTGAAATTCGCCTTCATTTCGCATTTGATCATGTGGGGTCTCCTCAGTGGATTCGGTTGGCTTTCGCGCTTTCGCGTGGCATACTTCGTGGGGCTCTTAATCATTTTAGTGAGTTTGCTGTTGGAACACTGGCTGGCGCGGCGGCGCAGCTTGAATTGGATTAATATCGCCTTTTTTCGCTTGAATGGTTTGATCAGCATCGTGTTCCTCGTGGTAACCATCGCGGAAGTTCTGTTCCCCGGGTTTAGAAGATAACCTTGAATTTCTTTCTTCAACGCAGTGAGGTGCGCGATCTTTACGAAAAGGTCGCTGCTGGCGCGCGCATCACCGATGACGACGCACAGCGGCTTTTTGAGAGTAAGGATCTAAACGCCGTCGGAGCCATCGCTGACTTCGTTCGTCAACGGAAGAACGGCAATCGCGGCAGCTACATCCTCAATCGTTACATCAACTATTCGAACTACTGCATCCTGAGCTGCGCGTTTTGCGCGTTTGCCCGTAAGAAGCGCGATAAGGACGGGTTTCAATATTCGGTGCAGGAAATTGTCGACAAAGCGGGCGAGGCAGTTCAGTTGGGCATTACGGAGTTGCACATCGTCGGCGGCTTGCATCCTTCTCTGCCTTTCAATTTCTACACGGACATGCTCCGGGCTCTAAAGGCTGTTCACCCGGAGCTGCAACTAAAGTGTTTTACGGCAATCGAAATTTTGCACCTGGCGTGGCTGGCAAAGAAATCCGTAGGGCAGACTTTGAAAGAGTTGCGCGAGGCCGGACTGGATTCACTTACCGGAGGAGGCGCTGAAATATTTCGCAAAGAAGTTCGGTCAGCGATCGCCAAAGGCAAGGAGTCGGCCGAAGAATATCTCGACGTGCACCGCGCCTGGCACACAATGGGTCAACGAAGCACTTGCACGATGCTGTACGGACACGTGGAGTCGCTCGCTGACCGGGTCAATCACCTTCATTATCTGCGCGATCTTCAGGACGAAACCCATGGTTTTGTTGGGTTTATCCCGTTGGCCTACCAACCTGAGAACAATCGGCTTCCCGTGAAGCATCCGCCGACGGGGTTCGACTCCCTCCGCACCATCGCGGTCAGCCGGATTTATCTCGATAACTTCGATCATATCACCGCGTATTGGGTGGGTCTGGGAATGAAGTTGGCCCAGATTGCGCTTAGCTATGGCGCTGATGACGTGCATGGAACGATCCTCGAAGAAAACATCTTTCACATGGCCGGCGCCACATCGCCTCAACTACAAACAGAGACAGGCCTGGTTAAGGCAATCCGTGAGGCTGGCCGGCTCCCCTTCCAGCGGAATACGTTCTACGAGCCGATCAAAGTCTGGGATGCATCGATGCCCGGGGAGACGAAGTCGACCCTCGAACATTCGCAAGTCCTGGAAAACAACCTGGCAACCGCGTGACGAGGAACTCGAGTCTGCTAATGAAAGAAAAACAAAAAACTCGTCACGCTTGCATCATGCATGCCTCCGGTTAATTCTCGAT
>JBDTOW010000670.1:0-3496 GCA_039933075.1 Verrucomicrobiota bacterium
GCAACTCATCCCATTTTGCGAGACTGCCGTTTGCGCGATTTATTGAATCGGTCCTCGATTTTTATGGGCCTGCGTTGCGCCTTGACCGGTAGCCATTAGTAGTATTTATCGGAGCGCACCACCACCGCCTATAGTGTTTTTGCTTTACTTAACCATGGGCATATAGTCTTCTGACATTCGTCATGTACCTTAAGAATCTAACCGTTCTCGGGTTCAAATCTTTCGCGGATAAAACATCCCTGAATTTTCAACCCGGTATCACGGCTATCGTTGGTCCGAATGGGTGCGGGAAGTCGAACATCGCAGATGCCATTCGGTGGGTCTTGGGTGAGCAATCTGCCAAGGCCCTCCGTGGTGGCGAAATGGCGGACGTCATTTTCACTGGCACGGATGGACGTAAACGGCTGGGGATGGCTGAGGTCTCACTGACAATCGGCAACGTCGATTCCGAACATCTTAAAGCCACGGGAGGAGTTGAGGTGGCCTACAATGAAGTCACCTTGACGCGCCGGGTGTTTCGCGATGGTGGCAGCGAGTATTTCATCAATCGGGTGCCGTGCCGGCTAAAGGACATCCAGCAGTTGTTCATGGGCACCGGGGTCGGCCGTACCAGCTACAGCATCATGGCCCAGGGAAATATCACGCAGATTCTTTCCAGCAAACCGGAGGATCGCCGCATGGTATTCGAGGAAGCCGCCGGAATCACGAAGTTCAAGGCGCAAAAGAACGAATCGCTCCGCAAACTGGAACATACCGAACAAAACTTATTGCGGATTTCCGATCTCATTCGCGAAGTCAAGCGGCAGATCGGCTCACTCCAGCGGCAAGCGGGAAAAGCGCGGCGTTACAAAGCCTTGATGTTAGAGCTGCAGCATTTGGACACGCAGTTGGCCCGGCACCAATTCGACGTGTTCCAGACCGAAATTCGGGACCGGGAGGATACGGTCGGAAAGTTGCGCATCGAGATCGAAGTTTGTTCAGAGAGCGTTTTACGCGGGGAGCGCGAGATCGCCCAACTCCGTGAACAGTTCGCTGAGTTGGAAAAGACCATCAATCATTCCCAGCAGCAGGGACTCGAACTGCAGAACCAAATCGATCGGCACGAGAACCGAATTCAGTTCAATGAAGAACGCCTGCGCGAACTCGAAATGCAAAATGCCAGGGCGTTCGCGGACATCGCGCAAGCGGAAGAGCGACGATCCGCGGCACAACAGGAATTGCTCGACGTCTCCGGACGGCTGTCGGCTTCCACGGACGCTTTCGAGTTGCACCGGCAGAGCCTGCAAACCCGGCGTGAAGGCATGGAGCAGGTGGAAAGCGATTTGCGGACGCACCAGGAGACACTCCGCAAGGTTCAGTCGGACGCGTTCGCGGCGGCCCAGCAACTGACACGCGTGCGCAATGAAATCACCGCACTTGACCTGCAAAAGCAGGGAAACGTGGTGCGCCTTGAGAAACTTTCGGCGGAAAAGATCCAATTGGAGGAAGAGCGCGCGCGGCTGGAAACGCGGCTGCAGGAGTTTACCGCCAATGCCGAGACCGAACAACGGAATGTTCAAACTCACCGAGGGACTGTCGAGGAACGACAACAGCGTCTCGGTCAAATCCAGCACGAGTTGGATCAGGCGACGCAGGATTTGGAGGGTTTACTGCGGCAACAGGCGGAAAGGCATTCCCGGTTCAACGTGCTCGAGCAACTTCAAGAATCACACGAGGGCTTCAGCGCTGGCGCGTTGGCGGCACTCGGGCAGGCGCAGCAGGTCATTGGATCGCTTGCTGACAAGATTCGTGTGCCGGACCAATACGTCACCGCCATCGAGAGCGCGCTCGGCCATCATTTGCAACTCGTGCTCACGGAACAACCCGAAGCAGCATGCCAGATCCTGGCGGATCTCAGTGCGAACAAAAAAGGCCGGGCAAGCATCGCTTCTCTGAGATTACTGGGCGGGACCGAATTCTCACCGTCCTCGGAACCAGGCATGCCGACGACGAACCCGGCACTCCCTGGAACTCCGGCAGTTCCGGTCATCGAAACGGATTCATCGATTCGACCGTTGTTGCAAAGTCTATTAGGCCGAACCCTGATCGTCGCGGATCTTTCCGTGGCGACTTCCGCGTGGCGCGAAAGCGGAGGAGCATTCGATTTTGTCACAATGACCGGCGAGTTGTTAAGCCGGCATGGGGTTTTCACGGGCGGATCGAGTAACGGGACAGGGAAGACGCCGGCGTCGATTCTTGGGCGCAAAAACCAAATTGCCGACCTGGCTGCGCAATTGGCACAACTGACGGAACAAGTCAATGGAACAAGCCGTCATAAGGGAGCTCTTTTAAGCGAGCAAACGGCGCTTCAGGCAAGTTTGCAGCAGGCGCAGTCCGAATTGCGAACGCAGGAAGTCGCCATCGCGACGCGGCAAGGTGAGTTCAACGCGCTCCAGAACTCGCAGCGATTGCTTCACCAGAAAATTGACACGGTTGTCTATGAGATTCAGAGCCTGGCTGGGCAGGAACAGGAGGGGGTGCAGAAGCGTCGCGTTTTGGCGGCTCAAACGGGTGAACTCGAAGAGCAGGAGTGCTCGCTGCAAGAGCAATTGACCGATCTGAACGGACGGCTCGAAGATTTGCGTCAACAACGCGACCTGACGAATTCAGCGGTGACGGAAGCAAAGGTGGCGGTCGCCAGGGAAGAACAGTGCTGCGCGTCCTTCCGCAACCAGCAACCGCCGCTGGAACAACGAATCCGCGAGCTCGCTCTATTGGTCGAAGGCCGGCGGGGTGAAATCGCAACCGCGATCAACCGCCAGCGTCAGGCCGAAGCAGAGATTGAAGAATCGCGCCGGGAAATCGCTGAATTGCAGCAAGAGCGCGAACGTGTCAACGCCCAGATAGCGCAGTGGTTGAGCCAACGGGAAAAGCAAGCAGACGAAATTGCCGTGCGAGAGGAGGAGTTGCGAGGACAACGACGGCTACTGACTGACCTGCAACAGCGCCGGGGATCGATCGAGGTAGAACTTGCGCAGAAAAATATGTTGGTGCAAAATTTGCGTGAACGCATCCGGCAAAAATATCAATTGAATCTGGATGACGTCCGCAGCGAGTGCATCACCATCACGATTGCCGATGAAGGGCCGCCGAAAATCGAGACGCTGACGCCCGAACAGATGTCGGCGAGTGGCGTGGCAACAGATTGGGCTGCCGTCGCCGAAGAAGTGAGCGCTCTAGGTAAACGGGCGGATGAGATGGGACCGGTGAACCTGGTTGCAATCGAGGAATATGAGGAAACCGAGCAACGCCACCAGTTCCTGACGACCCAGTATGAAGACCTGGTCAAGGCCAAGGAACAGTTGCTGGATGTCATCAATCGCATCAACACTCAGACCAGAGAAATGTTTACCGAAACGTTTTCGAGGATTCGCGACAATTTCCGGGGCTTGTTCACCGAAATTTTCGACGGCGGCAAAGCTGATCTGGTTTTGGTGGACGAAGGCGACGTCTTGGA
>JBDTOW010000671.1:0-3491 GCA_039933075.1 Verrucomicrobiota bacterium
CCATAGCGTTCGCGCACTTTCGAATTTTCCTTCTCGATATCCAGTGCCTCCAGAAGCTTGCTCGAAGTCATCATGCCGAAGGCCTGCTCGTTAAAAGAATCGAGGCCTTCCATGAGGCCGCTGGAATCCACGTCGCGCCGGAACTGGTCGAAACTATTCAACAAAACCTTCCGATCGGCAAGGCGGTCAAGAGTAATGCCATTGAGCACCATGTCGTTCTTGCCCGCCCCATCCGGTTTGAATGGAGCATGGGACACGCCGAGGAAACCCGGTTGCCCGGCATCGGCCCATTCCATGTGACCCATCTTGGGCGAAAGCCCGATGAACGGAGGGATACTTTTGTTCATCGGCCCCTGGAGTTTGGACACCACAGACCCCAGGCACGGCCAGCCACCCGGCGGCGGGTTCTTGTGCGAGCGTCCGGTAAGGCATTGAACGGCGTAATGATCTCCAGTTGCGCCGACGATCGATCGGATCAACGCCAATTTATCCATCATTCCAGCGAGCAAAGGCAGGTGCTCGCAAATCTGAATTCCGGGCACATTGGTTTTGATCGGCTTGAACTCACCGCGGATTTCCGACGGCGCATCCATCTTGAGATCGAACATGTCCTGGTGCGAGGGACCGCCCGGCAGAAAGATCATGATCACCGCCTTGTGCGAACGGCGAATGCCCGACTGCGCCTCGGCCTGCAAGAGCTGTGGCAATGTAAGGCCGCCCAAACCGAGCGCGCCTATTTTCAGGAAGTTCCGGCGGGAAATTCCATCGCAAAACCGCTGTTTGGTGCCGTAGATCGTTAACATATGCGTTCCTCATTCATATTTCGGCAGATCGAGGGCAATTTTATAGTGCAAACTTTGGACTTTTCGATGGTCTCTTGTCAAGCGCGGATCTCGCAAAATCTTGAGACATCGCGCCGGAAACGCCAAACCTGCTCCCATCGTCTATGCGCTCCCAGTCGTTGCGACCGTTCGGCTTGGAGTTGGTTCAGACCCATTTTACAGCAAACGGCAACGTCTAAAGCTGCGCTCTGGCTGCCACGATCTTCATCTTTTCTAACCCGGCCTTGGCAACCGCTAGAGCGTCCTGAGACCAATATTGGCGATTGAATACTTCGAGAGACAAGACTTTCTGTCCGCCCGTTGCCTGCAGAGTGCGCAGAATGTCGGTTAGCGGCGCTGACCCATCGCCCGGATAAACCCGGTAACTGTCGTCAATCTTTTCTCGTGGTGGATCAGCGGGATAATCATTCATGTGAATCACCTGGATGGCATCGGCGGCAAGCAAGCCCAGGCCGTGGAAATCGGAGCCACCTTTGTAGAGATGGAAGATATCGGCGAGCACGCAAGCTCTGGGATGCCCGGCTTCTACGGCCACGCAGACACACTCGCCCAGCCGGTTCAGGTTCTTTGAAAATCCCCACAACTCAAGCTGCGGCACCACGCCGATTTTTTCCCCGGCCTCGAGCAATGCCCGGTAGCGCTCTGCCGCCTTCATCAAATCCAGTTTGGGTAGATCCGTTGCACCGGCCGGCGGAGCCGCAAAGCGCTTCCCGCCGAGTTGGGCGACCAGGTCCATTTCATTCTTTGCCCGCTCCAGGCCTTTGGCCCGTCGGGAGTCATCGTCCACGATCCATTCAGGGAAACCGATTGCGCTCTCCACTGTTAGCCCTGAATCCTTGATCCGGCTCTTCAAATCCTTCAGCTCGCCGCCGCTCTTGACGTAATCCCCGATTGAATCAACCCACGGTTCCATGGCGTCGTAGCCCGCCTCTGCAGCAACCTGGATTTCTTTGACGATTCCGATTTTCTGGCCGCGAATCGTGGCCGTGTTCAAGCAGTAACGAAAAGGACGGCCGGGTTTTTGGGGAGTTGGTTTTGCCGACGCCGCGACTCCAAGGTTTTCAGCCACCACGGCCGCGCCAACCAACAGCCCGGTTTTGCCAAGTGCGTCGCGTCGCGAGAGCTTACGTGATTTCATGGTTACGTTTTAGTCGGAAGCTTGTTCTGTTGGCGAGATCCGTTTTTATCGTGTCCAGGGAAATCCAGCCGATCTTCGAAAACCATTTTGTCATCACGAGACCCGTGAGAACTTGAAAGCCGGTTCGCTGCCGTCGCCACGATTCATGAGATGGTAGATCACACCAGGATGCTGCACACGAGCTTGCGCGCCATGAAGGTGAGCTACTGGAACAACGCCCAGGCGTCAACTCACCAAT
Source organism: Verrucomicrobiota bacterium (assembly GCA_039933075.1). Lineage (GTDB taxonomy): Bacteria > Verrucomicrobiota > Verrucomicrobiia > Limisphaerales > JACPZS01 > JBDTOW01. The sequence continues at coordinate 2,219 of JBDTOW010000671.1, forward strand.
AGCCGGGCCGTTTTGGTTCCCGCCGATCTCCGCGACTCATCACATGATAAATCGCTCCCTCATATTCAACCTTTAGTTTTCGCGCCATGTCCAAACCGTTACTTTTTCGCAGGTGCAATGGGGAGATGGCCGCACGGAATGGATGACGAATCGTCGTTACGGAAGACGAGAAGAAGTCTCTTTACTATCGCTCTAAAACGGTGAAAGTAACACCGAGTTCCGGCACAGCGAATATGGATGTTCCCAGCGACGCAAAATCAATTCAAACCGACGCTGATGCAATCACCCGCACCCTGGATGCAGCGACTGTTGCTGACGGTTGTGCCTATCCCTTTGTTGGTTTTGGCGATCGAGGGTGGCGCGCGTTTGTATGTCGCGTTATCACACTTTCCGCCTGCCAGTCAACGGGAGTTTCGTTCTCAACGACCCGCTCCCTACGCCAAGGCTGATTTTTTCTCCGAGGCATTTATCCGGGAGCAGTTTCGGCAGCCCAACGGCTGGCATACTCAGAAGGACAAAGGGTTTATCCTGCCAGGAGATGTTCGCGGAAAATATTACAACGTGCAAAACAACCGGCGATGCACAGCTGGTCAGCCGGAAACTTTTGCGAAGACGGTCTACTTACTCGGCGGATCATCGGTATATGCTTCCGAAGTTCCTGATGCTTTCACGATTCCTAGCCTTCTCCAAGCCGAACTATCGAATCGGTTCGGGACGCGCTATCGGGTGGAAAACCTCGGCGTTGCCGGTGCCGCCAGCCGCGAAGAACTAGCCCGACTAAAATCGCTGCGGCCTATTTCCGCCGGCGACATCGTGATCTTTTATGATGGGCCCAACGATATCACGACGATGCTGTATTACCGCGACACCCAGAACCGTGTGGTGGAAACCAAGGAGTCGGTGAAACACCTTTCGTTGAGACTACGATTTGCGACTTACGTGCATCGGAAATTGCGGAAGCACTCGGTATTCGTTCGTTTCTTTCTAAACCCTATGGATCCGCGGAAAATACCCCCTCATCTCAAATCGGATTCCGACATTGCACTACTCGCAGATGCGCTCCGGCGCGAATACACAAGCAACTTGCTGGCCGCGTCATCCGAAGTGCGGCATGCCGGCGGCCGCTTCATTCATTTCCTTCAACCCACGCTTTTCACGCTTGCCCAAAAGTCGGCTTATGAGCAGGAGCTTGTGAAAAATTCTTTTCTCATTCCCGCGGGTATTGAAACGGCATTTGCGACCGGAACTGCGGTCGTACGCGATGTGCAACGAC
>JBDTOW010000672.1:0-3490 GCA_039933075.1 Verrucomicrobiota bacterium
GGAGAGATGATCCTGACGGAAAGTGAGGCCGGTTGCTTTTACCATCCGCAGAAACGAGCGATCATTCCTTGCCATGCCTGCGGACGTTTTCTCTGCGGTCTGTGCGATGTGGAGTTGCAAGGGCAGCATCTCTGCCCGGTTTGCCTGGAAAGCGGCAGCAGGAAGGGCAAACTGACGAGCCTCGAGCACCACCGGATACTCTATGATAGCGCCGCGCTGTCCGTTGCAATTCTCCCGATTTTGGTTTGGCCACTGACCGTTTTCACCGGCCCGATGGCGATGTTCATGGGATTCCGTTACTGGAACGCCCCGTCGAGTGTTGTGCCCAGAACAAAAATCCGGTTGGTGCTGGCGATTCTCATTGGCCTCATTCAGATCGTTTTGTGGGGCGTGCTAATCTATAATCTGGCCACTCGATAGAAGCGCATGCCTATGGCAGAAAAGACATATCGCCGCTTGCCTGGAAGCGGCCGGGGCATGATCGGAATTGCCCGCCTCTGGCTGGGTCATGACCACCTGCTCGCGGTGCATTCCACCGGCTACAGCGAGGACTACAAGCGATTTTATTTCCGGGACATTCAGGCAATCATCACGCGGAAGACGGAATTCGGCAAAATAGTCAACGCGGGATTGGTTTTCTTATCGGTCGCGTTTCTTGCCCCTGCACTTGCCGCTACCGGAGCGTTGCAATTGAGTTTAAGCATCGCCGCGGCGATCTTATTCCTCGCGCTCTTGTTGAACTGGTGGCGTGGGCCGACATGCGTTAGCCACATCCGCACTGCAGTGCAAATCGGAAAACTGCCATCACTCAATCGGCTGAACACTGTGCGCAAGGTGCTTGGCATTTTGCGACCGATGGTTGAGCAGGCACAGGGCACGCTGACGCCGGGGGAGTTACAGCGGCCATTTCCAGACCTTCCATCGGGAACTGAGATCGCGACGACGCCAATTCCCGCGGCGACTGAAAGCAGCAACGTGGCGACGGCTCAGGCGGCGGAACCACCGCCTACAGCTAAAATCTCATGACGCCTTTGGCCCAGCAACGTTGCTTCAACCACGCCGCTCGCGAAGCCGTTGCCCTCTGCCCGGAATGCCGCCGGTGTTTTTGCCGCGAATGTGTTACCGAACATGAGGATCGTGTCGTCTGCGCTGGTTGTCTTAAGAAACTTGCGAGGCCCTCGTTAATACGCAGAAGAGCTTTTGTTCGAACACTGCGGATGGTTCAATGTCTGTTCGGCTTGGTGACTGCCTGGCTTTTCTTTTACTTATTGGGCCAGGTCTTGCTGACCCTTCCGAGTTCCTTTCACGAGGGCACGGTGTGGCAATTCCACTGGTGGGAGGAGAAATGAGCAGGAAGCTCAACAACCAGTACGGCAGAGGCGCCGTCGAGCTGATTGAAGAAGCCGTGCACCTGCTGCGTACGGCGCCGGTTCCGCTGTTTGTGAGTTATTACCTCGGAGGCCTGCCGTTCGTCATCGGTTTTCTCTACTTTTGGGCCGACCTGAGCCGGAGCGCCTTTGCGCAAAACCGTTGCGCGGTGGCAGCCCTCGGGCTCTCGACGCTTTTCCTTTGGATGAAAGGCTGGCAGGCGGTCTTTGCTTCCCAACTACGGGCCCGGATCTCTCTGGACGCCGCTTCCCGCTGGTCGCTTTCCCGGGCGGTGCGACTCGCGGCGGGGCAGATGATGCTTCAACCGTCCGGCTTGTTTCTGTTGCCAATCGCGCTGATTGTCGCGATGCCGTTCGGCTGGGCTTACGCGTTCTATCAAAACATGACCGCGCTCGGGAACGGGGAGAGCGAAGATTTCAAATCGCTCATTTCAAGATCATGGCAGCAAGCCAGGCTTTGGCCGGCGCAAAATCACCTGGTTATCTCGATTCTTTTCTTGTTCGGAATTTTTGTTTTCCTGAACCTCGTTTCAGCAATGGTGGTTCTACCCGAGTTATTCAGGATGTTAACGGGCGTTGAGACTCAATTCACGCGGAGCATCGGAAACGTGTTGAACACGACCTTCTTTGCCACGGCGTTCTGGCTTGCCTATCTGTGTGTCGATCCCATTGCCAAGGCAGTTTACGTTCTGCGTTGTTTTTATGGCGAGGCGCTTCGCTCCGGTGAGGATTTGAAAGCCGAGCTCAAGAGCTTCCCAACAAGGGCCGGGCTGGCGAAGAAGTTGTCTCTATCCCTGGTCGTCTTGAGCGCGCTGGTTGTCCAGGCTCCTGCCGCTTCCAAAGATCCTGGTCAAGCTCTAACCGCGAATCCCCAACCGCGTCGAACCAGCGTCGTGGCTGCAGAGCTCGATCGCTCGATTGAGGAGGTGCTCAGCCGGCGTGAGTTCAGTTGGCGGTTGCCGCGGGAAACGGTGGGTGAGTCCAAGAACGAGAAGAGTCTGCTCGCGATGTTCGTCGAGGAGGTGATCGAAACGATCAAAAGTTGGGCCAACACGGTCGGCCGCTGGATGAAGTGGCTGGTGGACTATTTCCGAGGCAAGCGTGGCATCGATCAAACGGGTGAAGCGATGTGGCTAAGCTGGCTGATGTCCGCCAAGGGACTGATCTTGGTGCTTCTGCTCGTGCTGTCGATCGTTTTGCTCGCATTGATCTATCGACTGTGGCGCCGACGGCAGCCGCTCGTGAGCGAGCTGAAGGCCGAGGCGATTCAGCCAGCGCCGGATCTGAAGGATGAGACCGTCGCAGCGGATCAGCTTTCCGAAGATGGCTGGATCAGGCTGGGCCGGCAATTATTAGAGCGCGGTGAATTTCGGATCGCATTGCGGGCGTTTTATCTGGCGAGCCTGGCTCATCTGGCGGAGCGCGAACTGATCACGATTGCCAGGTTCAAATCGAACCATGAGTACGAGCGCGAGTTGCGTCGCCGGGCCCACGCACTGCCGGAGCTGACGGCGGTCTTTGAGCAAAGCGTCACCGTGTTCGAACGCGTGTGGTATGGCCTGCACGACGTCAACGCGGAATTGGTGCAGGATTTTTCGGCAAAGGTGGAAAGGATCAAGGCGTGTTGAAGAGCAGGCGATTTACGATCCTGGTCCTGCTCCTGGCTTTGGGCTGGTTTGCTTATGGTCTCGTGCAGCTCTTTCAGCTTCGCTTTGACGTGGGCGATGTCTACCCGCCTTATTCCTCGTTGCGAGTGGACCCGCTCGGGAGCAAGGCTCTTTACGAAAGCCTCGGGAAACTATCCGCGCTTTCCGTCCGCAGAAATTATCAGACCTTGTCGAGGGTTCCGGATTTCAGGTCCACGACGCTTGTGGTTTTGGGCGAGAAGTTCTGGGGCTTTGATCCGATTTTCGAAAATATTGTCACTGAATACGAAAGTGTCATGAGCGGCGGAGGACGGTTGGTCATTGCTTTTTTACCGGTAATACGCGACTCGCGACCGGGCGGATCGAACGCGGCTCCGGGGACGCCAACCCCATCGCAACCTCCCGCCAATCCACAGAAACCAGGTGAAGATCCGGGGACTCTGGCGAAAACAGTAT
>JBDTOW010000673.1:0-3489 GCA_039933075.1 Verrucomicrobiota bacterium
TTTCAAGGCGTGATCGTTTGTATCCACAACGATCCGAGGATTGGCGGCCTGAAGCCGGGCGAAGTCAAAAAACTGTTCGGCAAACTTTACTTCCTCAAGAACGATCCGCAGGAACTGCTCCGACGTTACGAGCGCGATTTTGGGAAGCAAAACTAACCCCCATAGCATGATTTCACCCTTGTGTTCGAGAGGATTCGTTTTGTTTGTCGGTTGCCTCGTGCTGGCAGTCAAATCGCTGGCAGCGGACTGGCCACAATGGCGTGGTCCGTTGAGGACGGGCTATGTGCGAACCGGCGAGCCGATCCCGGAAAAACTACCCGCCGAACCCGGCGTGGTCTGGAAGATGAAGATTGGAGAAGGTCTCGCTTCGCCAGTGGTTGCGGGCGGCAGAGTCTTTTACTTCGACAATCAAAACGGCAAGGAAACGCTGCATGCCATCGATGCGATCACCGCCAAGGAGTTCTGGCGCGCGGCGGTGGATGATCCGTTCTCCGACACGCAAGGCCCCACTGGACCGCGCTGCACGCCCATCGTGGACGGCGAGCGGGTGTACGCGCAGTCCTGCAAAGGCGAGTTGCAATGCCGGCACGTGGGCGATGGAAAGCTGCTCTGGCGGGTTAACTTCACCAATGACTTTGGCGCGGTATTCATCGGTGAAAAAGGCAATACTCCCGGGGCGGCCCGGCACGGGAACAACGGCTCGCCGGTGATCAATGGCGAGAACCTGATCGCAGCGGTTGGGGGAACCAACGGGGCCGGCGTTGTCTGTTTCAAAAAGCGGACGGGTGAAGTCGTCTGGAAATCGCAGAATGATCAAGCCGCCTACGCCGCGCCCCTGGTTGCCACCATCGTGGGCGTGGAGCAGGTCGTCAGTTTTACCGTCGACGGCGTGATTGGTTTGGATGTGCGCGACGGCAATTTGCTATGGCGCGTTCCAATAAAGACCGCGTTTGCCCGGCATGTGACCGCCCCGGTGATCGTCGACGATATTGTGCTCGTGGCGTCGCATCAGGTGGGGTTGGTCGCGACCAGGATTTCAAAAGGGGACGCCGGGTTGAAAGCGGAGCAGGCGTGGTTGAGCAAAGAATCGGCCATGAACTTCTCCTGCCCGGTTGCCGTCGGAAAATATCTGTACGGCCTCGGTCCGAACAAAAACATCGTTTGCGTTGACGTTGCAACCGGAAAACAAATGTGGTCCAAGGATGGCTATTTTACGAGTTCAGCGGAGAAGGCTCATGCCGGTTTTCTGGTGATCGGCAGGAACATCCTGGTTCTGACCGATGGCGGCCAACTTATTTTGATTGCGGCCGATCCGGCGGAATGCAAGGAGATCAGCCGGGCCCAGGTCTGCGGCTTCAATTGGTGCAACCCAGCCTACGCCGAGGGCAAGTTGTTCCTCCGCGATGGCATCAAAGGCGCGGGCGAACTGAAGTGCGTCAACTTGATGCCTAACCCGTAACAATTCAGTCGGGAAGGTGGTCCACCCTTACTTCAAATCTTCTCCCGCCGTCAGACCGCCGATGGTCCAGTCGAGGTTGTAGTCTCCGTAAGGCTTGGTTTTGTTAAGCTGCTTGTAGGTCGTGAACGCGGCGTGGCTATCGACGAAAAGCACGGGAAAGCCGGCTTTGCCATGCGCGATGTTTTTGTCGCCGAGGCTGCCAAACTCGGGCTCGGCGAAACACGATACCAGAGCCTTTTTTGAGGGCGATTTCACCTCGATCGTGGATCGTGGAGTGAGCTTTGGCGAGAACGTGTCGTCGTTGTAGAACTGGTGGTAGTAATAATAGGAGCACGGGAAAAGCAACTCGTTGGTCCGGATTCCGTTGCCCGCTCCGTTAACTTTCGTCCAGGCAACATTCCACGGCGGCGGTTTGTCAGCCGGGCACACGTAGAAGGCCGCGCCGTTCGTGCTGATATACGGGTTGAAGAGTTTTAACAAATCGACGAACGGCATTTGCGGCCAGTCGCGTCCGGAGAAGGGAAAGCGATCGTTGTTGTCCGAAGTGTACAGCGCCATCGTTATCCCCATCTGCCGCAGATTGGAGAGGCACTTGACCGTTTTCGCTCTGACTTTGGCGCCCGCCAGCGCCGGCAAGAGCAGACTCGCCAGGATCGCAATAATGGCAACCACCACCAGTAGCTCGATCAGAGTGAACGCAGTGTTCGGGCATCTCTTGACTTGTCTGGCATCCCGAGCATGGAAATCGGCATAAGTCATAAATGATCGGACCCGTTTGAAACCGAGACTGAAACACGAAAATGCTACGGAGCATCGAAACTCTAATCAAGCGGATTTGCTTTTTGCCCAGCGAGTCCCGAGGCTGGGTTTAAGAAATTCAAGGCACGAGTGTGACCCGGTAGAAGCACTTCGATCGACTGGCCGCTCCGAAATTGGTGACTTGGACGTTTCCGCCCGTGCCCGGGACGTTATCAGCCACCGTCGTCCAAGGGCCGGTGGGAAAAGCTGGATTGTGCTCGACGCGATATTTCCTGCCGGTGACGGTGGTGAAGTTGATTACCATATCGGCGCCGCTTTCCGACGTGTCTGCGATTGCCAATGCGCTGGCCGGATCATGGGGAGCGGTTCCCGCCAAAAACTCCTGCAAGTTGGTGAAGCCATCGCCGTCCGAGTCGATCGAAGCATCACTCGGATCGTTGGCATTAAGGCCCTGGGCCAGCTCCCAGTCGTCGGGAATGCCATCTCCGTCAGAGTCGGGTTTGACCGTCAACACAAACGTGTCACTGGCGCTCTTTGCCCCGTTATGCACGGTGATCGTGATGGTGGTCGATCCATGCTGATTCGCCGCCGGAGTGACAGTCACCGTCCGGCTGGCTCCGCAACCGCGGAAAGCAATGTTCGCATTCGGCACCAGGCCGGTATTGGAGGAAGTGCCGGTCAAGAGGAGGCTTTCGAATGTGGCCGATGGATCAGCAATCATGAACTCCGTCGTCATCGGGGTGTCTTCAATCGCGATTTGATCCGGGATGTCTGAGATGAGCGGCGGGCCGTCGCTCAGACGCAAACTCTCCGCCGGGCCGGCACCGGTCGGCGTGTAGATCGAGTTCACCGCGAGCAAAAGTTTATCGATGATGAAACCGTCTTCGCGCATCCACACATTAACAGTGTGAATGCCGGCGCTGGCAATGTTGAAGGTCGCCACCGCGCCATCCATCGTGTTTTTGCTCCAAGTCCAGCCTGTGCCAAAACCGCTGATTAGATCGCTCGTCGCTATTTCAACGCCATCCAATCCCACATGACAACTGTCATCACTTCCCGAAAGACCGATGCCGCGAATCCAAATGTAGTGCGTGCCCGTCTTCACGAAGTTCACCGGAAAATCGAGTCGCGGACTGCTGGCCGCGTAACCGGTATTCACATTGGCGCCGGTATTCGGCGTCGCCTGCAAAGCGCCGGTGCCTGAAAAACCGCTCGGACTTGAGGCCGCCCACGCGCTGGCGCCTTGAGACAGATTAAAAGTGTTGTCTTCC
>JBDTOW010000674.1:0-3482 GCA_039933075.1 Verrucomicrobiota bacterium
TTATCCGATGTAAAAATCACCAGCGTTCGCTCGTCCAGCCCCTGCTTCCGGAGCGCCTCGAGGATTTGCCCGACTGACCAATCGATTTCCATGATAACATCGCCGTAGAGGCCAGCTTTCGATTTACCTTTGAATTTATCGGAAACGTGCAACGGCACGTGCGGCATGCTGTGTGGAACGTACAAAAAGAATGGCTGAGCTTTATGTTGCTCGATGAATCGCACGGCCCGCTCGGTGTACCAGGTGGTAAGCTGCGTCTGATCGGGCATGTTTCGGACCGTGCGGTCGCCCTCGATCAGTGGAAGCGGCGGATAATTGGTCCCCGCGGTCGGATGGTTTGGCCACATGTCGTTGGAATACGGCAGGCCGAGGTAATCGTCGAAGCCATGCCGCTTCGGGAGGAATTGCCAGTCATCACCGAGGTGCCACTTCCCGTAAATGGCGGTTGCATAACCGCGCGCCCTTAGTAGTTCGGCGAGCGTAACTTCGTTTGCATGGATGCCGATCTTCGAACTCGGCCCGAGCGCGCTGAGAATGCCCACGCGGTTCGGATAACAGCCGGTTAACAGCGCCGCGCGTGAAGCGGAACAAACGGCTTGCGCGACATAGAAATCCGTAAAATGAATCCCTTGCGCCGCCATCCGGTCGATATTCGGCGTGCGAATGTCGCGCGCACCGTAACAACCGACATCCGCATAACCAAGATCGTCGCAGAATATGATGACGAAGTTGGGACTGCCTGCGGTGCTTCTGGCGGAATGCACACTGACAATCGGAAAACCGAACACGGCCGATAACCAAAAAACAAACGCAACGTGGCGAAGTCTGTGCCAGGGAGCGTTGTTAAACACCCCTCCAACCCCCGGCGAGGACACGGCTCGGATTCCGAGGCTGCCAAGTGAGCTGACAAGATTCATTGCTTGCAATTCTTACTCTTTCGTCGGCGAATCGTCCATTGCCTTATCCTGATCCCGCAACCGAGGAAGGCGCATCTATAGCCTGTACGCCCTGCGATAATGCCTTTGGTCTTTGGAGTGGACTCGGCTCATTTTGTCGGACTATCCACCATTCCGATCCATTCCTCGGTCAGGCCGTAGAGGTCATAGACAAGCCGGTCATTCGCCCGTCGACCGTCGGTGCCGCCGGTACGGCTCACGCGAAATGGAAGTGCGCGGCAGCGGCATACGCGTGATTCGGCGCGAGACGCGGACGCAACCTGGGGGCCGGTGGAGCTCTCCCCACCCGGTCGGGCCGGCGGGTGAGGCCGGACCACTTCTGGGGCAGCGGATGCCCGATACTGTAGGAAACGGGCAGACGCGCGTGAAGTTGAGGGCGGCGTTTCCCGAGCAGCCCGGCCAGCCAGTGCCGCACGAACGCCCAAAGATAATCACGCCCCTTATCGCCCTTGGCGCGGACGTTCCGGCGGAAGCGCGCATTGTGGGCATAGGTAGTGTTGGCGTGCGCGGTGAGTTCGCTAATCCAGCGGCGCGGCAATGGCTGACCCAGCCAGACACCGGCCTCTTCACACACAGCCTTCATGACGGCGCTTGGCACGATGGGTGTGTCCAATTCGATCTGCGGCACTCGCTTCATTTGGCTCTCACAGATTGATTGCCACGCGCTCCATGACCGCCTCATTGTTCGTATCACGCATGAATCCTGGGCCTTCTGACGGACTTCCAGAAAGTCCCCTTCCTCATCGAACCAGACTTTTACAGTACTAGCTTGCAGATGTGACCTCCACGAGCGATCGCTTCTTGCGCGCGTCTACCACAATGGCCTCCAGCTTCCGCGCGGTTTCATCGTCAATCCATTCTTCCCCGCATTGTGAACAAACCGTCGCGCGCACATTGCGAACGACCACAACGCCGCTACCAAGGTCGGCGCTGAAGGTTGTTCTACCGGCGGTTTTGCGCCCGCCACACAAAGGGCAGATTTCATTTGAGTCATTCATACTTTCTTCCTTGTTCGGTAATCCGGCTCAAAAACGTCCAATGACGGTTCGTAAGCCGTGATGATGAACGCGCACTTCCCGGCCTCGTCACAAGCGGCGACCACATGCAGCGGCTTGGAGGCAACATAACCCAAAAACAGGGCGCTGGGAAAGGGCCGATCTTCGGTATAATTCCGAATGCGCTCGCCCGTGAGCAACACCTCCAGCACCGTCTGCTGGAAAATGCCGCGCTCGGCCAACTTTTGTAGCACGTGTTTTCGCCATTCAACGCGGCCTTCCCGCACCGCCTCGCGTAATTTGTCCAAATCGAGTGCATTCATACTCGCTTGTCCCGTTTCATTTCGCCGTTCCTTCAATAATTCTGACTGCCTCCTCGGTCAGGCCGTAGAGGTCATAGACGAGGCGCTCGGTTTGAGCGCCGTGGCACCGTGGCTCGTTCTTCTCTCTATTTCTTCGACTGTGTCGGAACCGAGAGTTGGCTATGTGTCCGACGAGGGCGACCGCGAAGAGAGGCTGGCAATCTATCAAGCCTCAAGTTGTTCAGGATTATGCTGGACTGTTTGGGTTGCTTCATGTGACGCGAGGGACGAACTGGTATTGCAAGACCTCGTGCTTCCGACACTTGTTGTATCGCCCTGAACAGCGAATCATTTATCCAAGGCTCATTGAAGGGACTTAATATGATCTCTTTCAGAAGAGTGGCTGGATTCACTTCGATATCGATTCCGTCATCTCCAGAAACCATCTCGGCCAGCCTGTGAAAAATGCGAACCTCTTGTTCGTGCAGGAACGCCTCTCGCTTTAGTAGATAGGGATGCTCCACGTACAAGTCATTGAGGTTCCCAACATGCTTAGGATCGACATATTTCACTGGCGCTATCGTGTATTCTTGAGGGTTTGGCGAACAAATGATGGAAGAGTATTTTCCCTTCAAACAGGACGCGAGGCGTCCCACGGTGCTGGTTAAGCCAATCCCAAACCGATTGCCGTAGAGCTTCCACATCGCGTCGGATTCAGGTCCTCCCAAGTGCCAGCAGCTGCAAACGACTCTCCTCTTATCTTTGATGGCTTCCATCTCCAGAACATGCTCTCTAAGCTCGTCGATGGATGCGCTTTGTACCAATTCCTTATACCGTTGATAATCGGAATCCCTGTCCCCGCTTTTCAGCTCGCACGGAAGTTGGCGCAACAAACCCATCGCTAGGTCTTCCAAATCCTGTCTTTCCCGGTTTCCCAATCTTTCGTTGATCAAGAATCCGCACTCGAATGGATCACCTTTTGCGAGCGTAGCAATCGTGGGAAAGAAAATGCGCGCCAATATCAGCAGGTCAAAGAGCTTCGGAAGATCGACGAAACGACATATTTCGACTTTTCGTGAGAGTGTGTGAATTGTGACTTTCATTCTGTTCACACCTGCACAACCGCGATTTCTTTCTCACTCAGGCCGTAGAGGTCATAGACGAGGCGGTCAATTTGCGCGCCGGTGGCGGCGATTTGGCGTTCGAGTGAGGTCTTCTCCTGCGGCGTG
>JBDTOW010000675.1:0-3478 GCA_039933075.1 Verrucomicrobiota bacterium
TGTTGTCGGCACATTCAGCGATTCGTTTCTGACAGCTGAGAATAACGCGTCGATGCCGGGTTTGCTGCCGAGGGCGATTTCGCTGGTGGTGTGGTCGAGCACGTCGGACGGGCGTTGGGTGAAGATGCTGTCGCGTTGCGGACCGGTGTTGGGGCAGAGGCGGAAGAGGACTTCGCTCCGCTGGAAAATATTTTCGCAAGTTTTTGATAGATCAAGGCTGCTTCGAACGTATTTACAATGTGTGTAAGCAGCGTCTCAAAACGGACGAGCCTCGGGCTTTAGCCGGAGGAATCCTGACCGGAAGCAGCAATTATCAATAATTGATCCCTTTATTTATCCAAAATGAACTCGACATATAGACCCTCACTGAATGCCTTTCTCACACAGGAAAACGACCGGGTGCGCGGCATCGACCACCGCCACCACATGTGGCAGAGCTCCGAACGCGTTCCGCGCCGCGCGTCAGAAGATTACCTCCGCGCACTCTCCGACGCTCTCCAGTTGGACCCGGCCGCGCTCAAGAATCTGCATCAACAGGTGGATTATCTAAATCCGCGGGAGCAGGGGTTGGAGTATCGTTTGACCGAGGAAAAATCTTTTTTTGATTCAACCACGGTTGGTTATTGGCAAACCTATCACAACGTCCCCATTTGGAAGGCTGGCCTCTCCGTCACCGTCAAACACAACCCGAATCGTATCGTTGCCTCGGTGAATACCAGCCAGGATGTTGGCAACCCCGCGCTCCCTTCAGCAAAAAAAATCGAAACCTACAAGCGCCTTTTCAAACGAGGGAAAACCGAAGTCGCGCTGGTTGAAGCATCCGACGATGCCGCCTCGATCAGCAAGGAAACCTCCCGTTACCTCGCCGAACGTTTCGATTTGCACCGCCTGAAACCGTCAAAGGCCGGAAAGAAGGCGGCGGCAGACGCCGAGTCTCCAGCGCCGGTTTGGAAAATGGGTCGATTTTTTCTCTATCAATACGACCCTGGCCAGCGCATCGACCAACACATCGAACATTCGGAGGAACCTTCCAAAAACAGCAACGGCTTCGCGGAAGTCCACCACACATTGCCGCTTCCACCCGTGAACAAGCGCATCAAAGAAGGAAGGTATTACCTCGTCGCGGAAATTGTCTTCACATTCGCGCCGCCGGGGCTGCCTCCCATGAACTGGGTGGCGCTCATCGATGTGGAAACCGACTCAGTGCTCTATCTGCGCTGCCTTACCGACAACATCAGCGGGATGGTCTTCGACCTCGATCCCATCACCAATACAGGGAGCGTCGCGAACGCGCCCAGCGCCAGCGCCGCCACTCTCGATCCCGTGCGTTCATCTGTCGTCTTGCCCGGTCTGACCGCCCCGCCCCCCATGACGAATCAGTCGTTGACCGGTGAATTTATTAATATCTCCGACTTCGAACTGGCCGCGGCCAGTCCTCCCACCGAACCGGCCGGATCAAACTTCGACTTCGGATCGCGGACTAACAACTTCATCGCGGTCAACGCCTACTATCACTGCGACAAATTCTTTCGCTTCGTCGAAGAACTCGGCTTCCCTCGCGCCATCTATTTCGATGGCACCACTTTCCCGGTGCCAGTCGATCACCGTGGGCGCTACGGCAGCCTCGACGGAATTGAGCGCAACGCTTCCTGCAGTGGCAACGGGACTGGCGGCATCGCCAATGTCGATTTCGAACTCGCGGACTTGGGCGATACGACGAACCCGATTGGCATCGCCGCGGACTGGCGCGTCGTCCTCCACGAACTGGGTGGTCACGGCATCCTCTATGACCATGTGAATACGGCAAATTTCGGCTTTGCGCATAGCGCCGGGGATAGTTTCGGCGCCATTCTGAATGACCCGTACTCAAACGCAGCCGATCGCTTCGAAACGTTTCCCTGGGTAAGCTTCATCTCGCGGCGGCATGATCGCGGTGTTGCAGCCGGCTGGGCGTTCGGTGGAGTGAACGACCTCCACGGCTATGACAGCGAACAGATCCTTTCCACGACGCTGTTTCGCATATACCGCTCGATCGGCGGCGACTCCGTCGATCACGCCCGCCGCGTCTTCGCCTCGCGCGTGGCCGCCTACCTCATCCTTCGCGGTGTCGGCACCCTCACGCCAGCCACCAACCCGGGCAACGCGCTCGGCCTTTGCAATGCGATGATGGCTGTCGATCTTCTCAATTGGACCTCCGAAGGCCTTGACGGCGGCGCTTACAACAAAGTCATTCGCTGGGCTTTCGAAAAGCAAGGTCTCTTTCAACCCGCCGGAGCCCCCACGCCGGTCGTTTCCGCCGGAGTTCCGCCTGCGGTAGATTTGTATATCGATGATGGACGCACCGGCGAATACCAGTACCAGGCGGTTCATTGGCAAAACGGCTCCATTTGGAACCGCAACGCCGCGGACGGGCTTCCCGGTCACCAGGAACCGATACTCGGTCAACCGAACTACGCCTACGTTCAAATCAAGAACCGCGGCGCCTCCACTGCCACCGCTATCACCGTCCGCGGCTTTCATTCCCTGCCCGGAGCCGGCCTTACCTGGCCGGGCGACTTCACCGAGTTAAGTCCCGCCGGCGGTCTCACCGTGCCGAGCCTGGCCGGAAACAGCACAGTGACCACGACTGTTGGGCCATTTACCTGGACCCCAAACATCAATGCCTACGGGCACGACTGCATGCTGATGATCGTGAGTAATGCCGCTGATCCGTCCAACATCGACCAATTCACTGCTGGCGAATCCATCGCGGAATGGCGTCTGGTTCCTAACGACAACAACGTCGGCCAACGCAACATGTACCCGGTTCCAGGCGGTGGCGGAGCAACTCCGCTCTTTGAGGCCCTCCACGAGAAATTCCTTTATGCCGGAAACACCTTCCGCGTGCCAATGCCCTGTGAACCGCTCGTGCGTTTGCCTGCCTTCTTGGCGCGGAATGGCTGGGCGATTACCTTCAAAGACCACGATGCCGCCGCCTTCGAACTCAAGCCCGGAGAAAAGCGAAAACTCGTTATGCAAGTGAAGCAAGGCCGCACCTTCTCCAAAGAGGACGTGCTCGCCTCAGCCGAACGAGATATCGTCGTGGAAATCCGTGTAGGCGGCATGCTCATGGGCGGCATGACCTACGCGATCGATCCGGAGCGCACCCGCGCCGTCAATGGTCAGGCCGACAGCTCCACCGACAAGTGCGGCGCCAAAGCGCAGGATTTGCTGCGTTGCCTCGCCCTCAACGCCGGTCAAGTCAGCAAAGTCTGCGTAAAGAAAGTATCGCTCGACATCGAGATCAAGGGCGACTGTGGCTGTGATGATTGAACGATGAACCTTGTCTCCGCGCGGAGCGTCAATAGCAAATTCCTGTCAGTAGTTCAGTTTGTGGCAAGATTTTCAATGAGCTCGGCCGACGTCGCAAACGCATCGGTCTTGTCGAAACGCGTCATCAACTTACGACAGCGTGTTCGGGACTCGTCCGTCATCAATA
>JBDTOW010000676.1:0-3477 GCA_039933075.1 Verrucomicrobiota bacterium
GGCCACCTTGAACGAGATCCGCAAGCAGCTCTATCGCTCCTTGCTGTGTGGTCAGCCAATTCTTTTGTTCAGCGGGTAGAGCGCCAAACAAACAACCGACCGCAACATCCTATTGAACCACCTGCATCGGCAGGTGCCGCAAAGGCTCACTCCACAGTGAGCCTGAGGGAATGCTCTCTCGAAAAGAAAGGAGGCCGGGTAATCAGAACGCGGGACTGACGCCCGGCCCAAAAATCAAATCCCGGCATTCACGACAAATCCCCTCAATCTTGCGAAATCGATGTGCCGCTAATCGCACACTTGACCCTTTCGTCGAATTTCAGTAACGTCGCCAGGAAACCACATCTCCACTATGAAACAAGACCATGTTAGTGTTTCGTCCAACTTTTTGAACCCGAACCTCAGCCAAAGCGTGGACGCGTCGGATGCTCCGATTTCTAATTTTCATGGGCCCCATCGCAGCCGACGCGGCGGGGCTTTCACGCTGATCGAGTTACTGGTTGTCATCGCCATCATTGCCATTCTGGCCAGCATGCTTTTGCCAGCCCTCGGCAAGGCCAAAACCAAAGCGCAAGGTATCGCGTGTTTGAGCAATAACAAACAACTGGGGTTGGCTTGGCATTTATATGCCGGTGACTTCGACGACGCCTGCGTGAATAACTTCACCATTCCCGATACCGAGTCCGCCATTACCAGCAAGAAATTTAACAACTGGGTCAATAACGTCATGACGTGGGCAACGGGGGGTATAGACGGCCAGAGCGTTACGAATGTGGAGTGGGTGAAGAACGGCGTTCTTTCGAAATATACGACGGCGGCGTTGGGTATTTATAAATGTCCCGCAGACGTGAAGGTGAGCCCGGCACAAGCGAAACTAGGTTGGAGCTCGCGACTCCGAAGTAACTCCATGAATGCCTTGTTTGGACGGTCAGATAACCTTTCGACTTCTGCGTCAGGTAAGGCTTGGGCTGATGCGTCTTACCGACAGTTTCTGAAGACGTCAGAGGTTCCCAGTCCAGCAATGACTTTCCTGACGGTTGATGAACACCCCGATTCGGTTAATGATGGCTTTTTCATCGTGGGCCGCACCGCGAGCCAGTGGGGCGATCTTCCGGCGTCCTACCATAATGGAGCATGTGGATTCTCTTTTGCTGATGGACACGCTGAGGTACATAAGTGGTTGAGCGGGACATCCAAATACCCTGTAAAATTCAATTTTGCCGTAAGACCGTTCGATGTCGCCGGCAAGCGAGATTTCCAATGGTACAATGATCGGGCAGGATGGGTTCTGTATCGCTGAGCCAGGCGACTTTGGATCGTTGTCAATCAAGGACGGTTGAGCCGATAAAATCGGGCGCTGTTTGAAGTTGAAACCATCAGTTGATTCTGTTGGTTCGTGACGGTCGGGGTGCTCGTCAAATCTGTCCAGTTCTTCGAGTTCAAATCGGGATTCTCTTGCAACCCAAAACCGGTCGCGGAGGCTGGCCAGGAAATCAAGGCGGTATTGGCGGAGAGAGTGATGCTTAACGCGGGCAATGCGGCTCGCCAGGTGTAAATGCGGCCGACTGCATTGTTTCCCCCTGCTACTGCCACCACTTTGCTCCCGTCCGCTGAGGAAGCAACGGAAGTCCAATCCGCGCGAGGAGCACCGCTATTCGTCCAGGTGATCCCAGCATCCGAGGACAGAAAAATCTGCTTAGAAGCGACGGCCACCAGTTTGGTTCCATCCGCTGAAGAGGCGAGTGCGGTCCAGGTCCGGACAGGCACGAGGATTTTCGACCAGTTGGTTCCTGAATCCTCCGACCTGTAAGCCAGCCCGCCTCCCATCCCTACCAACCGGCTGCCATCCGCGGAAGAACCAACACACGACCAATTACCCAGGGGCACGTTTTGAAATTGCCATGTCAGGCCCGAATCTGTCGAGGTCCAGAGAGAGCCAGGGATGTCCCGAGTAATGGCAGTCCCGTCAATAATGGTAGCAGTCCCGTAGGTCTGCGATCCTGCGATCAGACGGTTACCATCGGCTGAGCACGCAATGGACGTCCATGGGAAATAAAGAGGCGAGTCAGAGGCCAACCAGCCGTCAGCAGGGGTCAAGGTGTAAAGGTAGCTGCTGGCACCAAACAGTTTGGTTCCATCGCTAGAGGAGGCGACGGAGTAAAAGCCGCCGGGCGAATCACTCTCAATCCAGGTCGCTCCAGAATCCATAGAGGTATAGATGCGGCCGCCGCCACCCGCTATCAGTCTTGTTCTATCCGACGAAGAGGCGACACAAGTCCAGTAGTGTAGAGGCGCACTGGTCGCGGTCCATGTCACGCCCGAATCTGCTGAGGTGTAAATCGGGCCACCACCGCCGCTGCTTGTGGTGGAGACCGCCACCAGTTTAATTCCATCCGCAGAACAAGCGACACCCGTCCAGTTTGTGACAGGCGCGCTGGTCGCTACCCAGCTCTGGGCGAACGCGAGATCAACAACGTGTATCACGCCCCCAAGAGCGGTCAGAGCAGGAAGGAGAGATCTTATTTTCATAACTCATTTACAACCGATTGTCGCAGAGACGCGCCGAAAAATCAGTTGCCTGATCAGACCGGTTCAAGCGTTCCGCGTGTCATTGCCGAACCCCACCGGAGGCAGAAGCGCGAATGGAATGGTAGCGATTCATCCCAGGTTCACGAAGTGTGATCGTCTGGCCACTCTGCCACCGTATCTCCACGCTGTCCACTCGGTCGGCCTTTCCCAAACCGAAATGCAAGATGTTAGCTTGCTGTGACCGGTACGAATCTCCGGTTACAATTTGTCGAACAGTACTGTGGCCGTTAAAGCGGACAACCACCCGCACCCCGACCGGTGTCTTCCCTCCACCTTCTTCCCGGAAACGGAAGCCAATCCAATTGCCGCCATCGCTTAATGCGTTTTTGTAAACGCGCAATGTTTGCTTCGTTTCCGGCCAGATTTCGAACGTTGTAACGAGCAAGTCCGTGCGCCCGTCGCCGTCGAGGTCATCCGCCACGACGCAGCGCGAATCTGCTTCGAGCGCGACGCCCATGAGGTGGCCGATTTCAACAAACGAGCTGCCACGCTGGTTGAGAAATAGCCGGTTCTTTTCGTAGCCGCCATAGGACCAGCCCTGAGCCAGCGTGCGGCTATATTTCCCCGTGAAGTAAGCGGTCGCCGTGACGTCATCGATCGAGTCGCCCACGTAGATATCGTGCAACCAGAACTCACCCTCGTAATCCCTGACCGTCTGCCTGCTTTGGTGGCCGTTGGCGATGTAAACGTCCGGAAAACCGTCGTTGTCAAAGTCGAACGCGCTGCAGCCCCAGGACCAACCGGAGCGTGCAATGGAATCGCTCAACGACGTTTGTTCGAATCGCGCGGTGGACGACCGCAGGTAGAGCCGGTTCCCAAAAGTCATCCGTGACCGCATCGTGTGGTCTTCAGTCGCGTCAGGGCGCCATAAATTGAGATGTTCCAGCC
>JBDTOW010000677.1:0-3477 GCA_039933075.1 Verrucomicrobiota bacterium
AACCCCACCGAATACTTCTCCGAAATCACCGAAGCCTACTACGGCCGCAACGACTTCTTCCCCTTCACACGCGATGACCTCAAGTCCTACGACCAAGACGGCCACGCGCTTCTCGAACACCTCTGGAACCTCTCCGCCGAACCTCAGCTCTTCTCGTTGTCGCTGGCGACCGGCATTGTCAGCGCCAAACAGACGAGCCATATCGAAACCGACCTGGCGACTGTGCCAGTTGTGGGCGGCTCTCTCACGGCCTCCGCTTCCCCATCGCAGCTCTTGACGTTCCGGCTGGTCTTGGGCGGCCCACGGCTGAATCTCAAGTGACGACGCTAATAACGCGACGACGGCGAAAGACGCCGGGAAGTTGACGCTGCAACTCACGGAATCAGGCAAAAGAGCCCGACTGACGTTCGCCGATTACTGAAGAACGGCGAGAGTTTTACGGCGACAGTTTTGCGCTGGACGTTGGGCTGATGAACAACCAACCTCTTTCGCCAAACGTGAATAGCTATCTCGATTCTCCGCCTCACCGGTCATCGTTATGAAAAAGTTTTTTCGAGGACCGTTCCTGCATTTTCGCCTGCTCGGCGCGGCGCTTTTCGCGTTGAACGCGTGGCGGCAGAAGCAAAGGCCGGTGGAGAAAACCACTGCTCGCATCGAAGTGACGCCGGCGATCACCGAACGGCTGCGCTCCGGCTACGAGCGGCAGTTCAATCGCTCGCCCGGCGAGGAGGAGCTGCGCGGGTTGGTGATGGCCCACGTCCGCGAGGAAGTGCTCAGTCGAGAGGCGCTGGCGCTTGGGCTGGACCCCGATGACACGATCGTCCGGCGGCTACTGGCGCAGAAGATGGAGTTCCTGACCGATGACATCGCGGGAGCGGAGGAGCCGGATGACGCGGCAGTGCGGCGCTATTTTGCAGAGAATGCGGCGCGTTACGCGAAGCAGCGCGCCTTTTCCAACGTGCGTGTCCTGGAAATTCCGACGCCGCGCTGCACCGCCGATGTCGCGAAACGTTTCGGCATCAAATTGCTGCCCGGCACCCGCACGACCGTCATCGAGCGCGCCTACACTTCGCCAATCTGGTTCACGCCGGGAACCGGACGAAGAGTGAGTGATCACTGCACGGAATCGCGATCGCGGCGGGAATTTCAAGCCGTTCTGCCATTGGCTCGGTCTATCCGCCTTTGCCAGCGGAACGGAGTGCTCCCGATTGTCCGCTTACCATGAACCTGAATTTGGTAGGGACATCGCGCTGCGATGTCCCCGCCCGCGCAGCAGCGGGCGGAACGGTTGCGCCGCTGGACGCGGCGCGGACGGCGCAGCGCACCGTCCCTACCTCAAATGGTTCATGGCTTCGATTCGCGTCCAGAGTTTGGAGGTGTCCACTCTCCTTGCGATTCTGGCTGCCTCCCTTCTCGTCGAGGTCGGCCTGCCCGGCCAGGCCTTTGCCGCAACCTTGCCCGGAATCGCCGCGCTTGCCGCTTCGAACATCGCAGCTCCGGCGGAGAGCGGCCCCGAACTCTTAAAACAGCGGGTTCAAGTCACCGTCGAAACCAACACGCCACCGGTCGCTGGCGCAACAAACGGTCCCCCAGCCAAGGCCAGAACGTTTCGCTTGAAATCGTCCTGGGAGGGATGGAATGGTCTGCATCTTGAATTCACCCGGAAGACACTGCTCGGTCAATGGGCGCCGGACGTCACCAACGTCGAGCGCCTGAACCTGGAAGACCGTGCCCGGGAATTGGATCCCGGGAAAAGTGCGCCGGTGGGAACCATTGTCCAGATCTTCCACCTCGAGGAATTAAGAATGAACGGCAAGGTCGGCGCCAAGATCGCGGTCGATGGCGCCGCGTACGCGACCGGCAAGGAATTTCAAGATTTCACCGCCGGCGCCGAGCTGCGTCGGGCTCGCATTTACGGCAAAGGGGATTGCCTCCTCCTGCTGCCCGTCTCTTACCAGCTCGAATTGGGCTACATTCCGAATCAGTTCTACATCGAAGAAAGCTATCTTGCCTTCAAGAACATCCCCTACATCGGGCAACTGAAATTTGGGCAATATCAAGCGCCGATGGGTCTGGACGCGATTGCGAGCAGCCGGGACATCACCTTCATGGAACCGGCGACGCCGATCCAGGCACTGGCTCCTGGTGTCAACGCCGGTGTGCAAATGGGCCAGCCCATTTTCAACGAGCGCGCCACCTGGGCGTTGGGCCTCTTCACCGACGGTGTCGGCAAGGACTTCGGTGACGCGTCCAAGGATTATGGCCGAGCCATTACTCGTGTGACCTGGCTTCCGATTTATCAGCCGAATCCCGAACAGCCAGGCTCGGCTCGGCTTTTGCACCTGGGACTCAGCGCCAACATTCTCTATTCCAGCGACAGCACAGTGCGCTATCAGGCACGTCCGGAAAGTCATCTTGCGCCCCATGTCGTAGATACGGGCGACATCTCCGCACGAGGTGCGCTGGTGATTGGCGGCGAAGCAGCCTGGAGTAACGGGCCTTTCTCCGTTCAAGGAGAATACCTTCACTCTATCGTTGACCAAGTCGGCGGCAACCGATTGAATTTCGACGGCTTCTACGCCTCCGCGAGTTGGTTCCTCACTGGTGAAAGTCGGCCTTACGACCGAACCGAAGGCGTGTTCGCCAGAGTTACTCCAAAAAGGAATTTCAACCCGGGCGAAGGCGGCTGGGGCGCGTGGGAAATCGCCGGACGCTATTCGTTTCTAGACCTTAATAGCGGTGATATCCAGGGCGGGCGCGTGGGGATGTTCATGGCCGGCGTGAACTGGTACCTGCACTCGCACGTCAAATGGCGCTTTGATTACGGCATTGGCCGCGTTAGCGGCAGGACGCCGGAGGGTTACCTGAACATTTTCGAGACCCGTATGGAAGTGGATTTTTAGGTGCTAATGATCCGCATTCTACGCTCTCCTGTCCATCGCAATCGAAGCCCAACGACGGCTGACCCCCGTTGGAGCATCAAAAATATGCTTTCGTCCCGTCCGCGAAGGGCTAAGGTTGTTTCTTATGAGCCGTGGCGAAGAGCGAGATTCCATCTCTGCGCGGAGCGGCAAGAGCAAATTCCCGTCCTCTATTATGCTGTCCTATACTCGTCGTGAATTCGCGAAATTGTCATTGGCGGCGCTGTCCGGATCTTGCGTGTCGTCGGTCGTGAACCGACTCAACGCCGCTGAAACCGCGGCCAAGCCGCTGGAGAAGCCAAACTCGAAGGTGGCCGGCGTCCAAGTGGGCCTTAACGTGCCCTACAGCTTCGCCGATCCTCTCATGAGCGGCGACGACATCCTCAAGAACTGCCTCCGGCTCGGCCTGAGCGCGGTTGAATTAAGGACCCAGCCGGTCGAGGCCTTTCTCGGTGTGCCTGCGAACCTCATCAATCCAAAGGATTCAACTGCCACGGCCAGCACCGCAGCGACCAACACCGAACAATTGCGGCAATGGCGCAAGTCGGTCTCGATG
>JBDTOW010000678.1:0-3473 GCA_039933075.1 Verrucomicrobiota bacterium
GATAATTATATTTGGATAAGGAAATTATAAATTTTTGCAGGAAGATTTGACCGGAAAACTGGAACGACTCGAGGCGGCAGCCAAATTGGAGGATCCATTGCCGATGAAACAACGCAACCCGGTGCGAAGATATCAGGAGATTTGTCGTATCCTGGCCGAGCGCTCCGGACCCCGGGTTCCGATTTCCAAGCTCGATCACAAAGAGAACATCGACTCAAAACAGGAAAGTTATGTGCAGGATTAAACGATTCGAAAACATCATAGCGTGGAAAATCCCAACGCCAAACTGCAGCTCGAATTTCGGAGCTGAAATCGAATGAACACGGATCGACTGATAGAAGTTCTCGCCAGTGCGCGCCAGGAGGTCGCCAAGGTCATCATTGGCCAACTGGAAGTGGTCGACAAGGCGTTGATTGCAGTCTTCACCGGGCACCACGCTTTGATCGAAGGCGTGCCAGGCGTCGCCAAGACGTTGCTCGTGCGGACGCTTGGTCATGTGCTCGGCTGCGAATTCGTGCGCATCCAGTTCACGCCTGACCTGATGCCCGCGGACATCACGGGAACCAATGTCTTCAACCTTCAACGTAACGAGTTTAGCTTAATTAAAGGCCCACTCTTCACCACATTTCTGCTCGCCGACGAGATCAATCGCGCTCCAGCCAAGACGCAGTCGGCGTTGTTGCAGGCGATGCAGGAGCGGACGGTGACGATCGATCGCGAAACGCATACGCTCTCGCCGAACTTCACCGTCTTCGCGACGCAAAACCCGATTGAATACGAAGGGACGTATCCCTTGCCCGAAGCCCAAAAGGACCGGTTCATGCTCAAGATTACGATGGACTATCCGGACCGGGAACAGGAACAGACTTTGGCCCGGCGGATGATCGATCAGAAGTCACCGGAGACAACGCTGGCCAGCGGCGCTGTCCGCGTCGTCATTACGGCGGACGATTTGCGCGTCTTGCGTCAACAACTGAACGCTGTTGTCGTCCGCGAGGAATTGGTGACGTATCTTGTCGACATCGTGCGGGCCACCCGCAAAAGCGAAAGTGTCCTGGTGGGCGCGGGACCCCGGGCGACGCAGGCGCTGCTGCTGGCGAGTCGAGCCAACGCCGCGATTACCGGTCGGGACTTCGTGACGCCGGATGACATCAAATCCATGGCCGTTCCGGTGCTCGAGCACCGGTTGATTCTAAGGCCTGAGTTTGAGATCGAAGGATTGGGTGTGGTGGAGGTGATTCAAAAAATTCTGCAGGAGATCGCCGTGCCGCGATGATCGTGCCGCGTACGAGGTTATTGTTCTGGGTTGCGATGGTGCTCTTGCCGTTTGCGCTGCTCTTTGCCGTAAACCCGGCTGCAGCCGTTTTGTCCATGCTTCTGATCAGCGCATTTTTTCTGCTGGTGGCGGTGGATGCGGTGCTGGCATTCAGAAGCATGGACGGCATCAGCATTGAATTGCCGGAGCTGGTGCGGCTGTCGAGCGGGCGCGAAGGGCGGTTCGATTTGAAAATCAAAAATGGCCGTGAGAAACACCAGCGCCTTCGACTGGGGTTGGCATTTCCGCGCGGGTTCATTTCTTTGCGGGATGACCAGATGATTGTTTTGCCGGCCGGAAGCAAGCTTTCGCGGCTGAGCTGGCCTTGCCGTGCGGTGAAACGTGGCAACTACACAATCGATCGGTGTTACCTGGAGAGCGAGTCGCCGTTGGGCCTTTGGTCATTTCAGACAGCAATGCCGGCGCAAATGGAGATTCGTGTTTATCCAAATCTGCTGACCGAGCGTAAGCATCTCGCGGCGTTGTTTCTGAATCGAGGTTCGTTCGGCATTCACGCGCAGCGGCAGGTCGGCCAGGGGCGCGAGTTTGAAAGGCTCCGCGAGTACATCCCGGGGGACGGGTACGATGAAATCCACTGGAAGGCGACTGCCAAACGAGGGCATCCAGTCACCAAGGTTTTCCAGATCGAACGGACGCAGGAGATATATGTGATCCTCGATGCCTCGCGTTTGAGCGCGCGCAACGCGGGCGTGCCCGTTGCGAGTCCCGAGTCCCGGGTTTCGAGTTTGAAGGCCGAAACTGTTTCCGTTGATGATCACAAGGAGCGCTCGACCGGGCTTGTCAATGGAGCCTCAACTCTCAGTTCTCCGCCCTCGATTACCGTTCTGGAGCGTTGTGTCACCGCCGCCCTCATCCTCGGATTGGCCGCGGAGCAGCAGGGAGACTTGTTTGGTTTGCTGACATTTACCGACAAAGTGGAACGTTTCGTTCGCGCAAAGAATGGAAAAGCCCACTATGGCGTTTGCCGCGACGCGCTCTACACCCTCGAGCCTCACGTGGTGACCCCTGATTTTGACGAAGTCTGCGCCTTTATTCGTCTGCATCTTCGACGCCGGGCGTTGCTTGTTTTTCTGACGGCGCTGGACGATCCCGTGCTCGCGGAGAGTTTTATTCGCAACATTGATCTGATCCGCCGCCAGCATCTCGTGTTGGTCAACATGCTGCAACCCGAGGGGGCGCGTCCGCTTTTCTCCGATCTCAATGTCGATTCGCTAGACGATCTTTACCGGCATTTGGGTGGGCACATTCGCTGGCACAACCTGCGTGAGTTGGAAAGAGTTTTGCAGCGGCGCGGGGTCCGCTTTTCGTTCCTCGAGAACGAAAGGATGAGCGCTCAATTGGTCTCGCAATATTTGAGCGTCAAGCAAAGGCAGCTTTTGTGATTATCGATCTTCAGAAATTTGTCATGACGGAGCGTCCGCACTGGGCGGAGTTGGAAACCATCCTGAATAAATTGGAGGCAGAACCAATAATGGTGATGAACTTGACGCAGTTGAAGCATTTTCATTATCTCTACGAGCGAACTTCTGCGAGCCTCGCAAGGATCATGACGTTTTCCACCGAACCGGAGATGCATCGCTACCTCGAAAGCCTCGTGGCGCGGGCTTATGGCGAAATCCACGAGACGCGCGCGAAGCAGAAGCGATTTTCCGTTGGGCAATGGTTTTTTCAAACGTTGCCACAGACTTTCCGGCGACACGCGCGAGCGTTCCTGCTCGCCCTCGGCATCACGGTGGTCGGCGGTGCTTTTGGCGGCCTGGCGCTGGCATTGGATCCCGAGGCTAAAGAGGTTCTCATGCCTTTTTCGCACTTGCAGGGCGATCCCGCCGAACGGGTCGCCAGGGAAGAACGCGCGGCGGGTGATCGTTTGCATGGCTCGAAATCGACCTTTTCGAGTTTCCTCATGACCCACAATACCAAGGTTGCGATCCTCGCAATGGCGTTGGGCATGACGTGGGGAGTGGGCACGATCATTTTGCTTTTTTACAACGGTGTCATCCTCGGCGCCGTTGTCGTGGATTATATGGTGGCGGGTCAAACCAGGTTTTTGCTTGGCTGGCTTCTTCCGCACGGCGCGTTTGAAATCCCGGCGATCTTGATTGCCGGTCAAGCAGGGCTGGTCCTGGCTAATGCATTG
>JBDTOW010000679.1:0-3467 GCA_039933075.1 Verrucomicrobiota bacterium
CTTGCCTTGAGCGCGACTGTGGATAACGTTGAGAGGCCGCAGCCTCTTCGGCAACGACAGACAAGACAGTCAAACAAAGTTTACCCATGGAACTCGCAGAAAACGTTGCCAGCTATCACGTGTGGGGGGCGGACAACGTCATGTATAGCGCCGTGCCGCTTTCCGGCCTGGTCCAGTGGATCAAGGATGGACGGGTCACGGCCGATCAATGGGTTTTCGTGGAGCACGATAACCAGTGGCAGAAAGCCGCCGATATCCCGGAACTTCAAGCCCTTTTTCGCTCCAGGCTGCAGTCCGGCCTGGCGGTCATCACGGCGGCCAGCAGGAGCCTGCGCAGTCTCGGGTTGAGGCCTGAGACTTTACGCCGAATGAAGGGTTTTTCCGGCATGGACGATCGACAGATCGAATCGTTTGTCAGATACACCGAAGTGCTCCATTGCCCGCAGTTCAGTCACATCGTCAGCAAAGGCGAGCGTGGAGACGCGATGTACCTGGTCGTGGAAGGAGAGCTGCGAGCGTTGGCAATGGTGGATGGCAAAGAATCGACCTTGGGTACCATCGCCGCCGGTGACACTTTTGGCGAGATCTCTCTGATCGATCAGGGTCCGCGTTCCGCGGACGTTCTGGCCAACCGGGATAGTGTCCTGCTGAAAATCTCCTGTCTGGCGTTCGAGCAGTTGCTTCGCGAAGCTCCCTCTTTGGCTGTCCCATTCCTGCTGGCACTCAGCCGATCCGTCGTGGGAAGGGTGAGGACTCTGACCAGCCGATATGAAGATTCCGTGCGCTTTATTCGCGCGACAACGCGATGATGCAGCCGTATTTCGCAGCGTCTAACCGGATTGTTCACTGGCGCAAACGATAAAAGCGTTGCTCCCCAGATGGTGTCAAAAGCTGTGGATTCGTTGCCGCTGGCAGATCGACCCATCGTCCATCGAGCTGGGTCGCCGTCTGCAAGATGCCCTTGCCTGTCCACGAAATCATCAGCCCGGTTCCCTGCTGCCAAATATTCATTACGCTGAACACATCGTTTTCGCTCGAGAAAATCGCCCTTTGCGCGCCACTGCCCTGGTTGAATTCCGGGCCCGTAAAGTGGATGTTGTCGAAAGAGGCCACAAATTGTGCGCTACTCGCCACCATGCGTATGCTCAGCACGATTTCGTGGACTTTGTCCGGCTCGAAAACACCCGATAATCCGGGCGGGGGAGTAAATTGATCCAACGTTGCCATAACGGTGTCCCACCCATCCGATCCAGCGGTGTAATTTGTGGAAAACTGAAGCCACTTGCCGATACCGTCGGGGTCGAGGTTTTTGATCTGCATTTCCAAAAGACAATCGTAGGAATGATTCTCCTTGAAGTCGTAGCCGAACACAAAATTAGTCCATTGACGCGGATCGGCTGGCAAAGCCCAGTCTCCATCGGGAAAGACATAGCTGAGACCGAAGCTCGATACAATTTGGTTGGGCGGATTGGTAATGACGAGAAAGGCGGACTGCGAACCATCCGATCCGGCAAGCTGGACGCCCTGATTCTGCCAAAGGTTGACTTGATCGAGGTTTGGGAAAGCGTACGTAAAACTCACCCACGGAGTAATGAATGCGGGATCCGGGGAAGGAACCGCAGGAGGGGGCCACACCGCTCCACGCTCTCGGCCTTCGAAGCTCTCTTCCACGTTGTGTGAAAGAACATTTGTCGCGGTGCGAAGATACGCTTCCCACGCGAAAGGCCCAGTTGCGCTGCGTGGGATTGCGAGAGAGAACTGATGGTTGCCTGTTCCCTGTCGCGTCAGGTAATTGTCGATGGCCACTGTTTTACCGTTGGACTTCAGCTCGAGAATTACCTCGTAGTGCTGTCGCGTCGCCTCGAGTGAATCCCAGAGGGCTGCTCGATCCAGCGGTGTGGCGTCATCGTTTAGATAAGACGGAAGCTCCTGCCATTCCATCGTTACTCGATACGCAGCCCCAGGCACAATGGCAGCCGGCAACCCGGTCACCGGCCGGACGCCCCACAACAATCGCACCGGCAGATAAGTATCGCTCACCGGCGTCCCGTCTCGTTCCAACCAGGCATGAAACACATATTCCCCGCCATCGGGAGTGGAAACGTAATCGGGATCGTTGAGATCGGCATCGGGGATTGGCACGCTCACGATCTGGCTTCCCCGTCCGCTGGCAGCCACTCCGGAGGGAGATTGACCGTATACCTTGTTGCGAGCGTTGCCGGGTTTTACTCGTTCAAAACCCACGAATATTTCCGAGCTTGCTCCCGGTATGTCGTAACCCACCGTTACCTGATATGCGGAACCTCTCGGCCAGACGGCGCCCGGGGCCGAACCGAGCCAAACTTTGTCAGGGCTGGGATTGACGAGTGACTCGTCACGACCGTTGGCGCTGCGGTAGGCATATAACAGTACGTAATCGTCGCCTTGCAAGTTTAAGCTCAGCACACCATCCGAGCGGGCATCCAAAACGCCTCCCTGGGTAAGGTTCTCCACCTTCATTTCGCCTAACAGAGCCGGAGATGTCACCGTGACGTTGGCGGTGTTAGTATGTTCATTTAATAACGAAATCAAGACACTGCCATTGGCACAAATCCGATAATCCGGAATTACATATTGAGCACCGGGACCTGCCAGATCGATCGCGGGCGTCACCTTGAAATAGGTTCGATAAATCGCGCGAAGCCAGGCAGAGCGAAAATCCCACAAGGCGGCGTGCGACATCTCGCTGCCACTCAGGTAAGTGTCCCCTAAGGCGAAAGTGTTGATGGCCGATCGGCTCGCTGCATTGGTTTTGATGACCAGAGCCGGCGTCCCAGGGCGCGCTGCCAAATAGCCACTATCAATCACGATCGTCGAGCCCGAGGTCGCGTTGATGCCTTCCCAGATTTTCCAGGTCTGCACCGCCGCGGCGTACGTTGACGTCAGGGTCGGGCCCAACGATTGGAGCCCCTGAAAACTAAGGCTGCCGTAGAAATCGCTTCTAACGATGGCATCCAAGGCCGGATTCGCACGCGTCACATCCAGCCCGAAGATTGAATTCATGCGGGCAGTCCAGTTTGGATTGGGATGGTGGTAGGCATCAAACTGGCCAGGCAGATCGGCGTCAGCGTGGATGTGAATTCCGGCACGAATCACATCGCCGGCAATCATGTCCAGATGTTGCGGGTTCATCTGATAGCACCGCGAAAGCAGCAGAACCGGCGCGTTGCTATAGGCTCCGTTCTCGAAAGCGGTGTCAGCGAGAATTCCGGGTTGGTAGCCTAACCGCTTCAATGCGCCCCACAACATGGCATTTTCCTGATTGGCTCGCGGCCAGCCCATATCGGCATTGGTGCTCCAGAATATCTGGACATCCGGCGGCGGATTCATTGAACCGGCAAGCAGCGTTTCGATCGGCAGGCTTTGCATTCGGCGAAACATCTCGAGCACGTTCCAATATACCGGTTCTTTGATCTTCCGCGTTTGTT
>JBDTOW010000680.1:0-3462 GCA_039933075.1 Verrucomicrobiota bacterium
AATTATCGTGTTGAACAGAGCGATACCTCGCCGGCCGGTCCTTGGAATACAATAGCTGATGTCGTTGGCACTGGAGGAACGCTTCAGGTCACTGACGTCGGCGGAGCCAATCAGCAAACGAGATTCTATCACATCGTGCTGCTTCCATAGACGGGTCACTTCAAACTTTTCAGAAACGCCAGCAGATCGCGGAACTCTTCTCTCGTTAAACCGCGCTCCAGGCCTTCGGGCATGATGGAGATTGCTGAGCGGCGCAACTCGCGTATCTGATCCTTGCGCAGTTGCAGTTCGGCGCCGCTCGCATCGCGCAACACCAGGTCCGTGCCGGACTGACGGACAATGATGCCGCTCAGTTCACGCTCACCACTGGTCGTTACGAAATAACTTTCATAACCTTGCGCAAAAGTCGAGCTGGGCAGCAGAATCGATTCGAGGATGTCGCGGCCCGAACGAATCGCGCCGGCCTTGGTCAAATCGGGACCAACTTTTCCGCCTGCATTACCAATGGAATGACACGTCGAACAGGCCACCTTGTTGCCAAAGAAAATGGTTCGCCCATGCTCCGCCCTGCCGCCGTCGAGCAAGGTTTCAAACTCCGCGAGTTTTGCCCGCGGGTTTTCTGTCTCCTTGTTCATCAGAGCGCGTAACGAATCCATTTTTGCGCGGATCGGGTCCGGCAGTTTTCGGAAGACTTTTGACAGGTCCTCATCCGTTGGCCGCCAGCCGTCCCGGATCGCTTCGGCAAGAAAATCCAGCAAATCGCCCGCTTGCTGGGTGCTCGTGCTCTCGTGGAATGCGGGCAGGAGAACACCAGGCGAAATCAGCGCATCGCCGCGTACGGCCCGCAATGCCGTCAACATTTCCGAATCGCTCAGTTGAGAACGACGCAGCACTTCCGCCGCGGCAAGTCGTGACACGGGATCACCACGCCCGCGCAATTGTTCCACCAGGAGATTGAACGCCGATGCCGAGAGCCGGGGATGACGTTGAACAACCGCACGAAGCGCCTCCACTCGCAAAGGGACGGGCTCGTCTGAATTCTCAGCGATGCGGTTCACGGTCCCGTCCAGCGCCGATCCCCGCAGCGCAGACGCTGTGCGCACCGCTTGAAAACGAACCGGGATCGCAGTTCGATCGACCGCTTTTTGAAACGCTACTACCCAGGATTGCGGCACGGTCTTCAGGCTGGTCTGCGCCACGGTTTCGAGAAGGAGCAGGATTCGTCCGTCGGTGGTCGCGTCGCTTGCGAGCGCCGCTCCGATTAATTCCTGCAGCGATGGCTCCGCCTGGAAAGCGAGAATCAAACTGCGCAAACCACGTTCTTGTTCCGCGGCCAGAACCGGTCGATTCAACCAGTCTTCGATTAGCTCAACGGATTGCTTTGCCCATTCCGGATGATTCTGCAGAATGCCGAGCGCGGTCTGGCGCAGCCCGGCGTCCGCAGCCGTCACGCGTTGAAGCACGACGTCGTGAGTGAGCGCGTTGAGCGGTCGCGGCGGCTGATCGAGCAAAACAAGGGCAGCCCGCTGCACCCGGGGATTCGGATGCTCTAGAGCGGCCTGCAACGCCGATTCCTCCGCGAGATAATGCGCCGCGCGAATCACCGCGTGCTCCAGGAACCGATCCGGTTCCCCAGCCAAGGCGTCCCATAATCGCGGCAGCGACCTGTCGTCACCGCAACGCGCCAGCGCCAATGCAACCGCGAGCCGGACTTGAGGTGAAGCTGCCGTGAGCAGGCTGGTCAATTGATCCGCGGCCTTCCGGTCTTTGCGCAACGCCAGCGCCCCGGCCGCGGCCGTCTGTACCTCGGGCATCTGGGTTCCAAGGAATCGGCGCAACTCCGCTGACGCGCGCTCGCCAGGAATCGCCGAAAGCGCCCAAACAGCATGGAGCTTGGCTATGACATCAACGTCGCTGACGCCTGCCGCTGAGAGTGCGGGAACCGCGGATTCATTCCTGTCAGACAAAACATATTGCGCACGGTCTCTTACCATCGGCCGTGGATCACCGAGCAGATTCGCGAGCTTTTCGACGGATGCATTTGCCCAGGCAATCTTCAATCCCCAAGGATCCTCAACGCGGCGTCCATCTTCGGCCCGGACTCGATAAATTCCGCCGGTTACACGCGAATCACGAATTTTTCCGGTCGGACAATGTTGCACGTACCAAGCACCCGTATCGACGACGAGCAGACTGCCATCGGCATCCTCGATCACGTCAGAGGGATGAAAATCCGGGTCGTCGCTCGTCACGAAATCGTGGTCTTCCGTCTTGAAGCTTGATCTTTCGCGAATCAAAGCATGGCGTCCCACTTTACGCGTGTTGTGCTGAGCCGAGAAAAGATTGCCACGCATCGAGTCGGGAAATAATTGTCCCCGGTAGAACGCCAGCCCGCTCAAGGCGACCGCCGGGAAAAGCGAGATCGGCGACAGCAATTCTCCGGTGAAGGGAAGGGGCGTCTTGGCTGGATCAGCCATCGGATAAAGGCCGCCTTCCACCAGGTGGACCAGCGCATCACGTGCACCACCGCTCGGCAACTGAAACCAATTGTCGGTCCCGATGATTTCGCCGGCTGGTGTGAACGCGACTTCGACCAGGTTTTCAAATCCGCCGCACACGACTTCCACTTCCGAACCGTCGGGTCGACAACGCAGGAGCGCCCCCGTTTTTCCTTCGAGGAATGTCCCATCTTTGCGCTTCAGGCGATAGCTATCGGGACTGCCCATTGTCAGGTAAAGCAATCCATCGGGACCAAACGTCAATCCGTGCAAGCTGCCATTATCCGTGTGGCCGAAGCCGGAAAGGATCACTGTCCTTTTGTCGGCGCGGCCATCGCCATCCGTGTCTTCGAGCGTCACCAGGTCGGGCGGGTCGGCGACATACAACTTGCCATCGCGCCAGACGACGCCCATGGGAAACACCAGATTGTCGGCGAATACCTGGGCGTGTTCGAACCTTCCGTCGCCATCCCGATCCTCGAGCACGCTAACCCGGCATTTGCGTGTCGAAGCTTGCAACTCCGCATAGAGATCCAACCCGGAGGATTCCGTTACGAAAAGCCGCCCGCGCTCGTCGAATGCCGCGAACATGGGGAAAATAACCTCTGACTCGCCGGCGGCTTGGTCGATCACGAAGCCGTCAGGAACGTGAAGCTTGGCGGCGGGAACAGTTTGCCCCAACAAATTCAAAGCAAGGAGCGGCACGGTGAAAAGCAACGTGCGCGCGAACAAGCGTAAGGAGCGTGAAGCGTAAGAGCGTATCAGTCGACGTAACGAGGCTCTGAGTTTCGAAAGTCTCCAAGGTTTCCAAAGCCTGGTCCAAATCGCTTTCAAACCGAGACGAGCTCTCCTCATTCCTTTCTTCTCCCCATCAGGGCAGTATGTGTCTAACGCAGATCGCGGCCTCGTAGCGCAGATTTGTAATCTGCCGTATCGCCGATTTGTAATCGGCAGAGCGTCCAAG
>JBDTOW010000681.1:0-3462 GCA_039933075.1 Verrucomicrobiota bacterium
GATTGAATCCGAAAACGCTCCAAAACGCCCGCAGCTTGAAGTCATTGGACACTACCTTCGGTCCCCAGGAATAGTGCCCACCATCATTGATTCAAACTACACAGGTAACGCTCGACGTCGATTGCCGCGGCGCAGCCGAGTCCCGCAGCGGTGACCGCCTGGCGGTACACGTGGTCCGCGCAATCGCCCGCCACGAATACTCCGGGCACATTCGTCTCCGTTCCGCGTTTCGGAATGATGTAACCGTTTTGATCCATGTCAATCTGGCCTTTGAAGATCTGCGTGTTGGGAACGTGGCCGATTGCCACGAATACTCCGGCGGCGCCGATCTCGGTTTGCTTATTCGTTTTCAGATTTTTGAGTTCCACGCCGGTGACCTTGTCCTCGGCAACACCGAGAATCCTGGTTACAACCGAATCCCACACCGGCTTGATCTTGGGATGAGCCAGCGCGCGGTCGGCCATGATTTGAGATGCGCGCAATGAGTCCCGCCGATGAACAAGATGAACCAGGGGCGAAAATCGAGTCAAATACGTCGCCTCTTCGCAGGCCGAATCACCGCCTCCGACGACTATCAGCGGTTGATCGCGGAACATCGGCAACGCGCCATCGCACGTTGCGCAATAAGTCACCCCTTTTTTCTCCAGTTTGTCTTCACTTTCCAGCCCCAGACGCCTATGGCCCGCGCCGCTGGCAATGATAATAGTCTGGCTTTCGAGCGGGTCGCCATCGACAGTCAAACGAAAAGGACGAACGGAAAAATCCACCGCTTCCACCAGGCCGAATTGCACGCGCGCGCCAAATCGCTCGGCCTGCTTTTGCATGCGTGTCATGAGCTCGAATCCATCGATTCCATCGGGGAATCCGGGATAGTTTTCGACGATGCTCGTGGTGGTCAAAAGTCCGCCCGGCATCAGGCCCGTGATTACGAGCGGCCTCAGGTTTCCGCGCGCCGTATAAAGCGCGGCAGTCAGTCCAGCACAGCCAGTTCCGATAATGACAACTTTTTCCATAAAGCGACGCAAGCTAGGTGCCCCCGCCCGAGTTGGCAAGTCTCCCGTGAATCAAGGGAAGTTCAGTGTGAGGGACAAAGGCCGTCACACGAATTTTTTAATCGCCTCCTCGCGCACCGGCGGACGGTAGGAGAGATTGATCTTCCACATCCGGTTGGCAAGCTGCCACCAGCGAAACCAGCGCAACGTATCGAGAACCGGCTTAATCTTGCTCTGTTGGTTGCTGTAGATCACGCGAATCGGAATGAACTCAACCAAGTGAGCGTCAGCAAGAAAACGGACCAGCAACTCCGACTCGATCTCGTAATGGCTGGTTTGCAATCTCAACATCGTCCAACACCGCAGTTCCATCATCCGGAAACCGCACTGAGTATCGGGGAGTGCCCGGCCGGTGAGGTGGGAAAGACGCTCGCTCATCCAGACGTTGACTCGGCGCCGGAGCCAGGGAATCGCCGGAGAGTTCAACATTCGATTGCCGACAATCAAGCTGGCCCTGCTATTCGCGGCCCGCTCAAGGAACCTCGAGATATCGCCCGGGTCATGCTGGCCGTCTCCGTCCATCGAGAGCGCCCAACTGAACCCGTGATCGCTCGCCCAACGCCAACCCTCTTTTAACGATGCCCCCTTGCCGGCCGTCTCCTCATGCCGGATTATCGCGGCCCCAGCCCTGCGCGCAATCAGGCTGGTTTCGTCTGTCGATCCATCATCAACCACGAGAACCGAAGGAAGAATCTGGCGAATCTCCCCGATCAGCCCTCCGATCGTCGCGGCTTCATTCAAGCACGGGATAACAACAGTGCATTCTTCAGGCCAGTTCACATCGCCAGCACAGCACAACCTTCGCGTCACTGCACGCGTAAAATGCCGGTCTCTTATTTCTTCAAGATGAAACAGCATACCGAAGCCACCATCGCAGAAAGCTCAGCTACCCGAACGCGACCGGCCAGGTGGGCTGGACGGAAAGAGTACCCGGGAACCGTTACGGTGTCAGTGTTCGAAGCCAGGTAACGCGAACCGGGCAAGAAAACATAGTGAACCTTGCCGACGGCCTGCTCCAAAATCTCGACGGCTTCCAAAACGAAGACGCCTTGCTCGTGCCGCATTTCCGCAGCAAAGCCAAGACGTTGAAAGAAGCGCAAACGGTCGAACACGCGGGCGACAATGCTTTGAAATTCTACACCGAACGCGAATGGCCGGAAGCCGATGTCATTGTCGGCAATCCGCCGTTTCTTGGCGACAAGGTTATGCGCCGCGAACTTGGTGACGGCGATTGGATTTGATAATGGTTTGGAGAAAAATCGAGTTCTTGATGCAAAAGCCGTTGATGCTATCCACTCCAATCTGCGCGGTTCTAAAAACAACGAACGAGATATAACTTCGGCGAAGCGAATTTCAGCCAACGAAGGCCTATGCTTCGTCGGTGCGATGAAAGGAGGGCCCTTTGATTTGTTGGATGCAGACGGGATCAAACTCCTTACAACTCCAAACCCTCACGGCAAACCCAATAGCGATGTTTTAAGACTGCGCGTTACAGCTTATGACATTCTTCGGCGCGGCGAAGCGGGTTGGATTATTGATTTCGGCGTGGATAGGAAACCGGATGAGTGTGTGGGTTATGAAGGCCCCTGGAAATACGCCACCGATTTTATAAAGCCAGTTCGTGAGTCAAACCGCCGAAAAAAGATGGCTGAAAAATGGTGGATACATGGCGAAGCCAGACCGGGAATGCGGCGAAAGTTGGATGGCCTTTCGCGCGTTTTAGTGACTCCAGAAGTTTCCAAGCATCGAATTTTCGTTTGGTTGCCGACTACATTTTTGCCAGATCACAAGTTGCGCGCCATCGCCTTTGATTCAGATTTGTGGTTTGGAATTCTCCACTCGCACATTCACGAGGCATGGGCATTGAAGCAAGGAAGCCGACTTCAAACCCGCCCCTGCTACACGCCCACAACTTGCTTTGAAACTTTTCCGTTTCCATTTCGTGACGACTTGGTTGAACCAGCCGTCAACGTCGAAGCCGAACTGAATGCCGCAAAGCATTACCCACACATCGTATCGCGCGAGGAACCACCGCTCCGCAATCGCGACGAAGAGCGCGCCGCGATTGCTGACGCCGCCAAAGAGTTGAACGAGTTGCGCGAACGCTGGCTCAATCCGCCGGAATGGACCCGCACCGAATACCTGGAGTTCCCCGCCAGCGAGGATGGCCCGTGGGCGCGTTATGTGGAGTGCGGCGGCAAGCGGAGCGTGACGCTGCTTTCAAGCGCGCCCGGCAACCAAAGCACCGTCGCCGCTGCCGCTCTGTCGGCGCAGTCCAAAATCGGTCTCGCCCGCTACCCGCGCCTCGTGGCCAAAGACGCCGATTGCGCCGCGAAGCTCAAACAGCGGACGCTGACGAAACTCTACAACGAACGCCCCGCATGGTTAGATTTGGCGCACAAGAAACTGG
>JBDTOW010000682.1:0-3459 GCA_039933075.1 Verrucomicrobiota bacterium
AACCGGCCCGCGCCCTGCGACGCTACGTCGCGCTTTTCTGGAGATTGTCGCCGCAATGGTGGCGATGACGCGGCGGGGCTGGAAGACGCTCATTGCACCTGGCCTGGCTCTCGCCATCTGGCCGGCGGGGGCGACGGAGACGCCGACCAAAGAGCCAGCACGGGTGAAAATCTTTGGGTTCGGCTTTTTGGGAAACCGCGAGATGGTCCGCCTGCTCGGCAATTTCCAACCCGACGGCAAAATGCCGTTCGTCATCGATCGGACGTTCGTGGAGGACGCCGCCGTGGTACTGATCGCGCGGGCGCACGACGAGGGATATCTGCGCGCAATCCTGAGCGGCGATTTCACGATGACGGACGGCTCCCGGCAGCACCTCGCCTGGACCAACGCCATGGAAGCTTTGCTGCCGCGCGATTTTGCCGCGCGCGAGACGCGCTTCCGGCTTCAGGGCGGCGTGCGTTTCTACTACCGGTCCATCGAGTTCAGCGGCATCACGGTCTTCTCCAAACGCGAGGCGAGCAGTTATTTCGTCAGCGGAGAAATGCTGCTGCACTTGCACGGCAATCGCGTCTTCAGTCCGGCGGCGTTGACGAGCTCGCTCGCCGCTTTGAAGGAAGCCTATGCGCGGGCCGGCTACCAGGAGGCTGGGGTCAACACCAATCAAGTGATCTGGAACCAGTCAACGGGCGCGGTCACGGTCGAAGTCGCCGTGCGGGAAGGTTTGCCCACCATCGTGCGCTCGGTGACAGTCCAGGCGCGCGGCGGCGACCAAAGACAAGAAGCGCGCCGCACGTTGAACCCCGGCAAACCATACTCGCGATTGTGGCAACAGGAGCTGGCCCAGAAACTTCAGGCCGAACAGCAGATCAAAGGCTTTCCGGATGCAACCGTGGAATTCTCCCCGCTGCGACGCGAAACCAATGCCACCAGCATCCAACTGGACCTCTCGGCAAATGTGACCGTAGGCCCGTTTGTCCGGGTGGGCGGTTTGATCACGAAAGGAAATCGCCGCACGAAGACCTCGGTGCTGAAAAGCCGGATCAAACTCGAAGAGGGCGGGCCTTTGAACCGCGTCGAGGCGGAAAAATCGCGCCAAAGCCTCGCGCGCCTGGGCGTGTTCGACTCGGTCCGACTTCGTTATGAACCGGTGGATGACAGGACGCGCGACGTGATTTACGACGTTGAAGAAGGGAAACCGATTTCCCTGAGCGTTCTGGCCGGATACGGGAGTTATGAGCTATTGCGCGGCGGGCTGGAATTCGAAGATCGGAATCTGTTCGGGAGGGCGCACGATCTCCGGCTGCGGGCAGTGCAATCCTTCAAAGCCACCAAGGCTGACCTGTTTTACACCGTGCCGGAAGTGTTCGGAGAGAATGTGAATGTTTTCCTCCAGGGCTCGGGGTTGCGGCGCGAGGAGGTTTCGTTCACGCGTGAAGAATACGGCGGCTCGATGGGCATCCAGAAGCGCATTGTCCCGATCCAGAGCGATTTAACGCTCCGGTATGTTTACGAGTTCCTGAACGCACTGGATGTCGGCTCGACCAGCACAAACCAGACGGGCGTGCAGGAAGCGAAGTCGGCTTCCTTCGTCATCGAACTCAATCGCGACCGGCTTGACAATCCCTTGCTGCCGCGGCGCGGGCTGAAACTGTTCAGCAAGGTGGAAATCGCCAGCGCGAGCCTGGGCGGCAACGTGGATTACCAGCGGCTGTTGGTCGGCGCGTCCTATCACCTTGACTTGAATGGTGGACGACTGCTTCACCTCGGGGTGACCCAAGGGGTTTCATTCACTTTGGGAGGTACCGCTGATCAATTGCCATTCAACAAACGATTCTTTCCCGGCGGCGAAAACTCGGTGCGCGGTTACCAGGAGGGCGAAGCGTCGCCCCTAGATCAAAACGGCAAGCAGTTGGGGGCGGAAACCTACACGCAGGCCAATCTCGAGTTCGAGCAACTCGTCAGCAAAGCCTGGTCGGTTGTAGCGTTCTTCGATGCCGTCGGATTCGCGCAGAAGCGGGCCGACTATCCGTGGGATGAACGCCTCTATTCGGTTGGCGGCGGACTGTGCTGGCGCAGCCTAATCGGCCCGGTGCGGCTTGAATACGGCCACAATCTCAACCCGCGCAGCCACGACCCGGCCGGGACGCTGCATTTCTCGATCGGGCTTCCGTTCTGAGTCACCAGTGGTGCTCTGTGATCTCGAACTTTTATTGCGAGATTGGCGGTCTGAACGCTCATCCACAGCAGGGATACGCAACGGGTATATGGGGTTAAGACCCCATATCGCTTGCCTGTCCGGCAACGTATTATCGGGCTCAATTTATGACAACCAAAACCAACGCCAAGGCCTACCAAAGCGTAAACCCTTTCGATGGCAAAACTCTCAATACATTTGAGGAACTAACCGACCCGCAACTCGAAAATGCAATCAAGACCGCCGCAACTTGCTTCGAGACTTGGCGGAACAAGAGCTTCGCCGAACGCGCGGTTGTGGTCGCGAAAGCAGCCAGCATCATGCGCGCGCGCGTGGACGAATTCGCCCGCCCGGTGACGTTGGAGATGGGCAAGCTCATCGCCGAAGCCCGTGGCGAAGTGGGATTGAGCGCGGACATCATTGACTACTACGCGAAGCACGCCGAAAGTTTTCTCGCTCCGCAACCGCTCAAGCCAAGTTTCGGCGAGGCCGTGATTGAAAGCACGCCGTTCGGTGTGCTCTTCGGCGTGCAGCCTTGGAATTTTCCCTACTACCAGCTCGCTCGTTTTGCCGCGCCGAACCTGATGGCTGGCAATGTCGTGATGGTGAAGCATGCGGGGTGCGTGCCGCAATGCGCCATCGCGTTTGAGAAACTATGGCGCGACGCGGGCGCGCCCGCTGGTGCTTACACCAACTTGTTGATCACGCATGATCAGGTGAACCAGGTGATTGACGATTCGCGTGTCAAGGGCGTGGCGTTGACCGGCGGCGTAGATGCTGCCAGACGCGTTGCTGGCAGAGCCGGACAAAACGTCAAGAAGACCACGATGGAACTGGGTGGCAACGACGCCTTCGTCGTGCTCGCGGATGCCGATCTCGACAAAACCGTCAAATGGGCGGTCTGGGCCAAGATGAACAACACCGGCCAGTGCTGCGTGGCGGCAAAGCGTTTCATTGTCGCCGAAGAAATCGCCGATTCCTTTCTAGCAAAGTTTCAAGCCGCGCTCGCCGACCTCCAGCCCGGCGACCCGATGGACGCGGCGACCACGCTCGCACCTCTGTCCACGGAAGCCGCCTTGGTCACGTTACTGGATCAGATCAAGCGAGCGGTCGCCAAAGACGCAAAAGTTTTGCTGGGCGGCAATCGAATTAATCGCGCCGGCTCTTTCATGGAGCCGACGATTATCACGAACATCAAACCCGGTAATCCCGCTTACCGGGAGGAATTGTTCGGACCGGTCGCGCTGTTCTTCCGCGTCAAGAAC
>JBDTOW010000683.1:0-3455 GCA_039933075.1 Verrucomicrobiota bacterium
CGCGACCAAAAGCGGCTACGAGCAGAATTATTCGCGGTTCGGCCAGTTCATTGCGGAGGCGATCCTCAATCCGCAAGCTGACCTCGACAAGGATGGACAGACATCGCTGCTCGAAGCGTTCCTGATCGCCTCGCGGCGTACCGCGGAGTTTTACACAACTGAAGGCCGGCTGGCGACGGAGCACGCGTTGATTGACGACAACGCGGACGGACTTGGCACACCGGCGGATTGGTTTCGCGGCGTGCGCGCCGTAAAGACCGCGGCGAACAGTGCTGGGGTCGACGGCTTGCGCGCGAATCAGATTCACCTGGTGCGTAGTGAGCAGGAGCGCAAGTTGTCGCCCGCACTTCGCGCCCGGCGCGACGAGTTGGAGGTGGTTATCGCCAAACTTCGCGAGACCAAGAGCAAGGCCACCGACGAAGAGTATTACCGCCAGCTCGAGCCATTGCTGCTGGAACTCGCGCGTTTATATGGGCCGAGCGAGTCGGGGTTCGAGTAATCTTTTTCTTCAGTCTCATGAGAAAGTTGATTCCGTCGTGGTTCGTTCTGGTCGCTGTGATGCTGCCCACGGCCGGCCAAACTCCCGGGCCCGTTCCATTGATTCAGGCTCACTCGCACAACGACTATGAGCAAAAGCGACCGTTGTTCGACGCGCTCGACTTGGGCTTCTGCAACATCGAAGCGGACATTTATCTAGTGGAAGGTCAACTGCTCGTCGCTCATGAGCGAGAGCAGGTTCAACCGGGAAAAACGCTGCAAGCGCTCTATCTCGACCCGCTCCGCGCGCATGTGAAACGCAATCAAGGCCGCGTCTTTCGCGATGGTCCCACGGTCACGTTGTTGATTGATGTGAAGACAGATGCCGAAAAAACCTATGCGGTGCTCCGTGGAGTGCTCAAAGAGTACCAGGAAATGCTCACCGTGTTTCAATCGGGGCAAGCCAAAACAAACGCGGTGACGGCGATCATCTCTGGCAACCGGCCAAGGAAAATGTTGGCGGAAGAACCCGTTCGTTACGCGGCGTACGATGGTCGCCTCGAGGATTTGGACTCGAACGAACCAAACAGCTTCATTCCCTGGATCAGCGATGACTGGACCAAACATTTTGAATGGCGTGGAGGCGGCCCGTTTCCCGGCAACCAGAAGCAGGAACTGAGGCAAATCCTGGAGAAAGCCCACCAACAAGGCCGCAAAGTTCGCTTCTGGGCAACGCCCGATCGCGCGGAAGTTTGGAGCGAGTTGGTGAAGGGCGGGGTGGATATTATCATTGCCGACAATCTGTCGGCGTTGCAGAGATTTCTTCTCCTGAATAAACGGCGGTAAGGACGCCGCGCTGCGGCGTCCCCGCGCCGTGCAGGCGCGGAATGGGGGCTTCAGTGAGCGGTGAATTCGTGGCCCGGGAACGCACGAAGGGTTCCGCCGCTGAAGGCGGCGGGGACGGCGCAGCGCGCCATCCCTACCTTTGTTTGACGGTCAGGCCAGAAACGATCTTGAAATATCCGGGCTAGGACGCCGACGGCATTATCACGGTGCGGAAGCCGCTTTTTTCGGGGTCACGACTGGCATTCCGGCGCGAATCTTTGCCTCGACGTCGCTGACGGATTTTCCTGAGCCGGAAGCCAATCCGGCGGCCAACCCGGAAATGTATGCGCTCGAGGCCGAGGTTCCGCTAACCAGGTACGCTTCGTTCCCAAAATAGATCACGCTCGTGCCGGGAGCGATGACGTCCACAAAGTCACCGCGATTGGCATAGGAAGCGAGGTTGCCCTTTTTATCGCCGGCGGTCACGGCGATCACTTCCGGATAGGCCGCAGGGTAGAACGGCGAGGTGACCGGTTCATTACCTGCCGCGCCGACAAAGACAATGCCTTTGTCGTGTCCCTCCTGAATGATCTGGTGCAGAATCGTGCTCTCACCGTCTCCGCCCAGGCTCAAGTTAATCACGGTGGCTCCGGCGTTGATGGCCGCAACAATCCCGCTGGCTACGTCAAAAGTCGTGGTGCCGGGATACTGGCCATAAACGTCCACTGGCAGAATTCGCACATTCAGACCGTTCCCCTCCTGCTGTGCCAGGGAAACTCCACGCAAGACGGTTTCCGCCATCGACGTTCCGTGAGTTGGAGTCTCCCCAAGCGCTGCCGCTTCACCGGCGACCTGGAGGCTCGGAAGAAAGAAATCGCCGAAACCTGTGCCTTGCGGCTGGACGGCGGTGTCGATTAATCCAACGATAACACGCGATTTGTCACCACCCGCTGGCGGCTTGAGCGAAAACGAAGGTCCCGAGCTCAGCGACAATCCCTCGAGCCGGCTCGGATTTTCCACGGGATAGTTACTATCAATTTCAGCCACGTCTGGGTCACTGGCGAGTTCGTCACGGGCTGCCTGAGCGGCGGCTTCGTCTGCGAACTTCAGCCGGTATGCCTTCCCTCCGTCGATGCGTCCCGTGATCTTTGCTCCGAGCCGCTTTGCCAAATCCTCGATGCTTTCTTTTGCGCCGGGCTTCAAGCTCAGGACAAGCTCGTTCGGAATTGGCTTTCCCGAGTTCGCGCCCGACTTGCCCGTTTCCGGCGGGAGAATCCGTTGGGTCGCATCCTGAAGGGAGTTTTGATAAACGAACAATTTGGACGGCGCATTGGTCTGGGGTAACAACGCATAGCTCAGGTTGCCCAAAAGATGGCGCAGCGCCTCGCCGACGCTCAGATTTGTGAACTTGGTCGACACTTTGTATTGGGTTCCGGGTTCAAGAAACACTTGCCAGCCTGTCGCCGCGGCAATTCGCTGGAGAACCTTGGGCAGATCCGATGATTCAATGCGCGCCTCGACGCGGTTTTCCCTGGTGTGCCAAATCAGCGCGTCGGCGGCTGATCCGGGTGACAATGAAGAAAACCAAACTCCCAGGCATAATCCAAAGCAGGTGCAGCGGTTAGCAGACAGAGAGCGAGGTTTCATTCGGATTGAATATACGCAATTAAAACCCTGACGCGACAAAAGGTTGCAGTCCAGGCGAGCCGAAATAATTAGCCACAAAGGCCAAAGGACACAAAGCAGATCCTGACTGCTTTTTGCCTTTGTGCTCTTTGCGTCTTGGTGATTAATATCAGTTTAGCCGTAAATTTTGGGCTTTTTCGCGGGAAATGAGGAGATTCGTCTTGCGATAGCGGCATTTGATTTGCTAAAAGTCGCGGACAAACATATGGCAGCTATTGGCCGATTCCATAAAGGCGACGACCTGTTTTACGCGAAGGTGGTAGACGGCGAACTCTACCGCTTGCAGGGAGATGTGTTCGGTTCCCCTTCCTTTGAGAAGAAGCCCTTGCCGCTCAAGGGAGTTAAAACGTTGACTCCGGTAGGGCCTTCGAAAGTCATCGCGGTCGGTCTTAACTATGCCGATCATGCGAGAGAATCCGGCAAGCCGCTTCCCAAAGAGCCGCTCTTTTGGCTCAAAGCGCCAACGT
>JBDTOW010000684.1:0-3450 GCA_039933075.1 Verrucomicrobiota bacterium
ATCGAAATGAGACATTTATGAGTAAAAACCTTTTGCGAATTTCCGGAGCGCTCGTGTTGAGCATCCTTCTGTTCACCCCTGGGCTGCGGGCTGCCGACAACGAGGCTGGCTTCAAAAGCCTTTTCAATGGCAAGGACCTGACCGGGTGGGAAGGCAACCCAAAGTTGTGGTCGGTGAAAGACGGCGCCCTCACCGGCCAGACCACCAAGGAGAATCCGGCCACCGGGAACACGTTTCTGATTTGGAAGGATGGCAACGTGGACGACTTCGAACTGCATTTTACTTACCGGATTGTCCCGAACAATACGATAAATTTTGCCAACTCAGGCGTGCAATATCGCAGCAAGATCGTTAATCCCTCGAACTGGGTTGTCGGTGGTTACCAAGCGGATTTTGAAGCGGGCACAACCTATTCCGGCATCCTCTATGACGAAGCGGGAGTTGCCGGCGGGCGCGGCATTATGGCCGCGCGCGGAGAGAAAGTCCTCTGGGACAGCGACTGCAAGAAGCAGGTCGTCGGCTCGGTGGGCATGACCGATGAAATCCAGAAAGCGATCAAAAAAGAGGACTGGAATGAGTACGTCGTGATCGTCAAGGGAAATCACTTCGTTCACAAAATCAACGGTCTGACCACCGTGGATGTTACCGATGATTGCGAGTCCAAACGGCTCATGTCAGGTGTCCTGGCGTTGCAATTGCACGCCGGCGAACCGATGACGGTTCAGTTCAAAAACGTCCGGCTCAAGACCCTCAAGTAAACGGTGCTAAGCCGTAACTACGCAGTTGAACGCGCCCCTCACCCCAACCCTCTCCCCGTCCGACAGGGCGAGGCAGAAGGATTTGCGTGTGGCTAATCGGTCACTGATCGGTGACTCGACCAATAATGGACCAGGTTTCACCCTCTCTCTTTCCGAAAGAGAGAGGGTCGGGGTGAGGGTTCGGCTGGGCTGCATGGATACGGCTAAGCGCACTTGGCGGATGTCGGATTCAATTTGGGACCAGTTTTTTTACAGCCTCACGGAGTTGACTCGGGTGTTTATGAAAAAAACTTTTCGTCTGTTTGTGATGTTTTTAGCTACTGGCGCTCTATGCGCCTCGGCTGCCGACAAGAAAATCCTGCTCATCGCTGGCAAACCAAGCCACGGTCCGGGCGATCATGAATTCCATGCCGGCTGCTTGTTGCTCAAGAAATGTCTGGACGCCGCGCCGGGAATCAAAGCCGAGGTGTATACGAACGGCTGGCCCGGAAGTGACGCTGCGTTTGAAGGTTCCGATGCCGTTCTCTTCTACGCCGACGGCGGCGGCGATCATCCGGCAATTCAAGGGGAGCGGATCAAGTTTATCGACGCACTCGTTAAGAAAGGCGTCGGTATCGGCTTCGCGCATTATGGCGTCGAGGTGCTCAATGGTGAACCCGGCGACGCGATGCATCGTTGGATCGGCGGGTATTACGAAAATCAATATTCCGTGAACCCGATGTGGAAGCCGGAGTTTAATTCCTTCCCCAACCATGCGATTACGCGCGGCGTAAAACCGTTTGCGCTCCTGGACGAATGGTATTTCAACATGCGCTGGCGGGCGGATATGAAAGGACTGACGCACATCCTCGTTGCCAAGCCATCGGACAAGGTGCGTGACGGCCCCTACGTCTACCCGGTGGGTCCATACAAACACATCCAGGAGGCAAAAGGGCGCGAGGAGACGATGATGTGGGCCTTCGAGCGGCCGGACGGCGGACGCGGCTTCGGCTTTACCGGCGGCCACAAACATGTGAACTGGGCCAACGACAATTTCCG
Source organism: Verrucomicrobiota bacterium (assembly GCA_039933075.1). Taxonomy (GTDB): domain Bacteria; phylum Verrucomicrobiota; class Verrucomicrobiia; order Limisphaerales; family JACPZS01; genus JBDTOW01. The sequence continues at coordinate 1,797 of JBDTOW010000684.1, forward strand.
CAAGGTCGTGCTGAACGCGTTGCTCTGGACTGCGAAGGCCGAGGTGCCGGCAAATGGCGTCGAATCGAAAATCGCGCCCGAGGAGCTTCCGCAAAACCTCGATTTGAAAAAAGAGACGCATGCCGACGCGCCCAACCTCACCGGCAAGTGGAGCTTCACCGTCGAAACTTCCGGTGGCTCCGGCTCGCCGATTTTCACCTTCATTCACGCCGGTCAAAACCTGATCGGGACCTACAAAGGGCTCCTGGGCGAGGCCGAAGTAACTGGTTCGGTGAACCTGAGGACAAACGCGGTAAAGTGGTCTTTCGATGTTGACCGTGAGGGGCGCGTGATGACTTGCAACTACAAAGGGACTATCGAAGCTAAGGATAGTATGAAAGGCAGCGTGACCTTGGACGAGTACGAAGGCACTTGGACGGCGAAGAGGCAAAAATAATGCCGCCTGATTTTGCTGATCAAATTCTACGTTACGGTGCTGAAAGACGAGATTAAACAAGTCGCTATGAACCACGAAGGCACAAATCACCCAAAGACAGGAATCATTTTTCGATCTCTTTTGCTTTGTTTCCTTCGTGTTTTAGTGGTTACGCTGTTAGCGCTCGTCACCAGCGCTGGCGCCGCCGAGAAAAAAATTGTGCTCATTGCGGGTGGCACGAGCCACGGCCCGGGCGAGCACGAATTTCGCGCCGGCTGTCTCCTCTTAAAAAAGTGCCTCGACCAGGTTCACGGCGTCGACGCGGTAGTTTATACCAATGGCTGGCCGACGGACTCAGCCGCGTTCGATGGTGCCGCAGCGGTGGTCATCTATTGCGACGGCGGCGGTGGTCATCCGGCAATTCGAGATGACCGTCTCCAAATGCTCGGCGAGTTAATGAAGAAAGGCGTCGGCCTTGGCTGTGCGCATTACGCCGTTGAGGTGCTGAAAGACAAAGGCGGCCCGCAATTCCTGAAGTGGATCGGCGGATATTTCGAGACTTTCTGGTCGGTCAATCCGCATTGGGATGCTGACTTCAAAGATTTACCGAAGCATCCCATCACCAGCGGCGTCAAACCTTTTGCGATTCGCGATGAATGGTACTACCACATGCGCTTTCCCGAACCTATGAAAAACGTGACTCCGATTCTCACCGCAGTTCCGCCGGATAGCACGCGCGGCCGGCCGGGAGTCAACGAACCTCATGGCGGTAATCCGGAGGTTCAGAAACACATGGGCGAACCCGAGCACGTCATGTGGGCGATCGAGCGTCCTGATGGCGGGCGCGGCTTTGGTTTTACCGGCGGCCACTTTCACAAGAATTGGGGCAACGACGAATTTAGAAAGATCGTGCTGAACGCGATCCTTTGGAGCGCGAAGATCCCGGTGCCGGACGAAGGCGTCCAATGTCCGGTGTCACCGGACGAACTCAAAGCGAACCTGGACACGAAGGCCGGACGCTAAGATTCGAGTGCTAATCAGCATCACGAAATGAAGATTTTTCGAAGGATAACGAGAATTTTTTCTAACCCGAATTTCGAAATCGGCAGGGATGCCGCGCTGCCGCGTCCCCGCGCCCAAGCGGCGCGGAACGAGCGTCAGCGCACGTCAATTCCTCGCCCAATTTGTTCCGCCCTTTCTGCGCGGGCGGGGGCAGCGCAGCGCGCTGTCCCTACCTGG
>JBDTOW010000685.1:0-3440 GCA_039933075.1 Verrucomicrobiota bacterium
TATCCCACCGCGGCTACGATCCGTAAGGGCGACGCGCCGCATCTGGGACCCTGCCACGCCGTTAATACCGTAGTGTCTGGCCAGTTCCTCGTTCAAACAGGTGTAATCGGAATCGACGAGGTCCAGCAGACTCGAGTTCTCTCGCAGGATGGTATGGAAAACTTCGATTGGCTCGCGGACCATCGCGTCGCGAAGAGACGACGTGTAAGTCGGGTAGCGTTTCGGATCGGGCTGCGCGCTGGTTTCGAGATTGCCAATGCCCAACCATTGACCGGCAAAATTCTCTGCCAACGCTTTTGCCTTGGGATCGTGGATCATTCGGCGCACCTCCACATCGAGCACAACGGGATCGCTCAACCGCTGTTGCGCTGCCAAACTGAACAACTCATCATCCGGCATCGATGACCAGAGAAAGTAAGAAAGGCGGCTCGCCAGCTCGTAGTCGCTGATTCGATACGGTTGGTCGTTCGGCTGATCGACTTCGACGCGAAAGAGGAAGCGCGGCGAGACCAAAATGCCCTTGAGCGCCACTTTCACTGCATCGTCGAACGAACCGCCGCGTTTCCTGGCCTGATCATAAATGGCGAGCAGGCGTTCGACTTCGGGTTTTTCCACCGGTCGCCGAAAGGCCTTTGGCGCGAAATGCTCGACGATCTTCCGGGCCGCCGACCGTTTCGAGGTGAAACCTCCCGGCCTGGCAACAAAGGTTCGCTGCGGGTTCGCTTCGTTGAGAATGTCATCAGCCGCGGCGAGATATTTTTCCATCAGGATCGGCGGGATGAACAACGTGCTGGCGTTGTTGTCGAACCCGGCGCCGCCACCGCCGTCCGCGGGAAATTTATCCGCCGGCCTAGAATCGACTCCGAAGAGATCGCGAATCGTGTTGTTGTATTCGAAGCGGCTGAGACGGTGGAGAACGACGCGGCCGGGATCCTTGGGAATCTCGCCCTGCTCGAGGTTGTCCAGCTTGTGGTCGACCCACTCGATCAAGCGATCGCGCTCTTCCGGTGTGGGCTGCGGCTTGCCCTCGGGCGGCATGGCCCGCTCCCGCAACTGCGCGAGGGCGGTTTGCCAAAGCCGCGGATCGCGCCAGACACCCGTCTCGTCTTTAAACTGTTGCAGGTTGACTCCGCCCTTTGGCTTCGTTGGTCCGTGACACTTGTAGCAATACTGGTCGAGCAGCGGTTGGATATCTCGAGTGAAGGTGCGCTTCTGTTCGGCGGCTGCAAGGTCGAGCGCGGCGGTCAGCACGGCGAAGACAAGAAAGAAACTGACACGTGGTAAGCGACCGCGAGCGTTGAGGAACTCTCTACGCATTTCTTTCTGTATCTTTGTATGAATCCATTAAGTTTAGTGCTGCTAAGCGCACATTGCAAAGACTTGTCAGGACCGAGAAAAATCCAATCCAACTGCATCCGAGTTCGGTCTCCACAGCTCTCGCGGTTGGGTTTCTGGTCGCTACCTGTTCCATGACTGGTTCGATGGCGCCAGCCGCTCCATCACCATCGAGCAGACCGAAACATTGGCCGAACTCTTTGGAATCTATCCCCACACCGTACCCTGTTCACCGCCGGCGCCCTGGCGCGCCGGTTCCGGGAGGATTCCCCCGACGTTTAAGGTCGAAGATTGAAATTGAGCGTAGTTGCAGAAACTCCTTCGACCGTGGTATGATGAACTATGCGCACCGCTCTTGAACTTGAAGCCGAAACTGCCGAAAAACTTCGCGCACTCGCGAGGGAGCGCAATGTATCTGTCGAGGAACTGCTTTCCGTGTATGTTCCGGGTCTCGCTTTTGGGCACACGGACAAGAACGGATCTGCATCTGAGGACGAAACACAAGCTTTTGATGAGTGGGTGGCAAGTTTTACGATAGATGCACCGCCTCTTTCGGATGAAGCCGTTGACCGCGCGAGCATTTACCGCGACCGCCGATGGCGTATCTTCTCGATACCAACATCCTTCTTCGAATCGCTCAGCCAAATCATGCCATGCACCAGGAAGCGAGAAAGTCTGTCCGTGCACTGTTTCGGCAAAAAAAGATCCTCTACATCGTTCCCCAAATCCTATTCGAGTTTTGGGCTGTTGCCACAAGGCCAATCGCCAACAACGGGCTTGGCCTGCCGCTTGAAAATGTGAAGCGCAAGTTGGAAAAGGCAGAATTCATTTTCCGGCTTCTCCTCGACACGCAGCCGATCTATCGCGAGTGGTTACGACTTTTGTAATCCTATTCGGTGTCCGGGTCAACGTTCATGAAGCCCATATAGCCCATATTGTGGCTGCCGATGAACCAATGGGCCGATAATTCGGATTGTGTCCACTGAGGCCGCGGAGGTAGAATGCCCGCCGCTTAGCTGCCGGTTATGAAAGTCGGTGTTTTTACTGTCATTTTGCGGTCGATGAAACTGGACCAGGTGCTGGATTACGTCGTGGCGCTCGGGGTGCAAGCCGTGGAAATCGGCGCAGGTGGTTATGCGGGGACCGATCATTGCCCGGTTGACGAATTGCTCGGAAGCGAACGCAAGACCAAACAGTTTCTTCAGGCGATTACGTCGCGCGGGTTGACCATTTCCGCTTTGAACTGCGCCGGCAATCCGCTGCATCCCAATCGAAAAATCGCGTCGGCTCACGACGACGCCTTTCGCAAAACGGTGCGCCTGGCCGCGAAGCTCGGTGTCGATGTGGTGATCAACTTCAGCGGTTGTCCCGGCGATCAGGCGCGCGCTAAATATCCGAACTGGGTCACGTGCCCCTGGCCTCCCGACTACCTGGAGATTCTGAACTGGCAGTGGACTCGGGTCGCTTTTCCTTACTGGGCGAGGATGACGAAATTTGCCCGAAAATACGACGTGAGGAAAATTGCCCTGGAGATGCATCCTGGGTTTCTCGTGTACAACCCGGAAACCCTCTTAAAACTGCGCACCGCCGCCGGACCCGAGATCGGCGCCAATTTCGATCCATCGCACCTCTTCTGGCAAGGGATTGATCCGTGCGCGGCTATCCGGGCCTTGCGAGGCGCGATCCATCACGTGCATGCCAAAGACACCGCGATCCACCGCTGGAATTCCCAAACGAACGGCAATCTTGACACAAAACATTACAACAACGAGCTGAGCCGCTCCTGGATCTTTCGCACAGTCGGCTACGGAAACCCACGCAGTTTCTGGTGCGACTTTGTTTCGGCGCTGCGCATGAACGGCTACGACGGCGTGCTCTCGGTGGAGCACGAAGACAGTCTCATGACACCGCGGGAAGGTTTGGAAAAGGGAATTCGCTTTCTTCAAGGCGCGATCTTGAGCGCGCCAAAAGGGGAAGTCACCTGGGCATAGCTGGAGCCGTTTATTGCTCGTGGCCGACTCTCTCTTTCAGCTATTTTTTGTCGCACCTTATGCCCGTTTTTTACGACACTCACGCGCATCTCGATTTTCCCGACTACGCTGATG
>JBDTOW010000686.1:0-3439 GCA_039933075.1 Verrucomicrobiota bacterium
AAAACGGCGCGTGAAGTCAATCGCTCCCGGGTCGATGAATTGGAAGCTGCCGCCACCGCTGCCTACCCGATCCAATTCAACCCATCGCTCTAAATCGTCTGAGGCTTGGATCCGATATTGGCGTCCGGGTTCGCCGCGAAAGTTGAGCCGGCACGTCCCCGTGGGTGAGCGGTCGATGGATGTTAACACGGCCGCAGGATCTGCGGAGAGAATGATCGGTTGCTGCTCCCCGCCGATCGTAATGTCCATACCGTCAAAGGAGGCCAGGCCGACGAATGCGGTCTGCGCGGATATTCTGCCAGGAGGTACGACGTGATATGTTAGCGTGCGACGCCGATCGTCCAGGAACAAGCCCCACTTCACTTTCCGCGTCATCGGATCGAAGACTCCGCTATCGCTAATGTCTGAGACGGCCCAGCCGCGTGGCGGTTGATCTTCCACTGCGTATGACTTGACGCTTGTTGATGGGACCACGGTTAGAGTCACGGTGATCGGCGCATCGGGCACGAGCGTCGAAGTCGGCGTTCTCACGACGGTCCCAATCCGAGAATCAGGACTCGAAGGCAATGGTGAATCCGTAATTGCCGTTCGGACGCGCGACGGCGGTTTATTGACCCACCAGGCCGGAGCCGGGCCAGCGCTCGGATCAAAAACATATTGTTCGCCGCCTTTCCACAACGCGCCCGCGCGGGTCACGTAACTGATTGGAATGGGATTTGGCAGGATCGGCCAGGTGGTGCCGCTCCTCCATGCCGAAGCGTAAGCGGTCAATTCAACGATCGTGATCGCATTGTCCGCCGGCTTGTTGTCCGCTGGATGACGAAGCGCCGACGGAATGGTTTTGTCGCCGCCGATTGCGTTATTCACCCCATCGGCCGAACCGATGCCAGAAAACTCTTTCGTGCCGCTGGCGTTGTCGGGAGGGGTGACTTCATAGGTAAGCAACCGCGCTTTATTGTCGAAAAACGGACCGAACTTGACCTTGCGTTTAACCGGATCGAACACGCCATCGTTACTGATTACCCCGGCCACCCAACCACTGGGCACTGTGTCCTCGACTGCGTAGATTTGAGTGGTGCTCCGTGGTTTCGCGTCGAGTTGAACTTTGAGTTTCTGTCCGGGCAAATACAGCTCCGGCAGTTCCCGATTCACGAAAGTGACATCTTGCGGCGACCGGACAACAATTTGCACCGGCTTCGAGACAATCGTCTCTCCAGTGGTATCTTTTGCCCTCGCCGTCAGCTTGTAGTTGCCTGGCGGAACATTGGTCCAAACGAACTCGTGCTCGATGGGTGTGCCGGGATCGGGCGCGCGAATGAAGTCGATTTGAGAGACACCGATTCGCCGGTCGCCTTCAAAAAATTCGACGTGGCTAATGTAGCCTTTGGGGTCGATGGCCGTCGCATTGATCGTGATGCGGGCCGGGGTCAGGAAGCTTTCGCCGTCCTTTGGGGCATGGATTGTAAGGATTGCGTTCGCGTTGCCGACTGGTGATTGAGCGTTGGCAATCAGATCCAAGTCAAAGCTTAGATCGGAACTGCTCACTGACGCTTGATGGACTTCGATGGCCAGCACGTTCAATCCATCAAGGAGCAGCTTGGGATCGGCTGTGGTCGAATAAAAATGCGTCGATTCATCCGCCCCTCCGACTGCGGATGTCGCGAGCGTAGAGAACGATATCGGCCCGGCTGGCAGGTTACTCCGGAAAACTTCAATCCCATTGAGATAAACGACCGCGCCATCGTCTCTCACCAATCGCACCACGAGATTGCTGTAGCTTGAACTGTTCACCACCTTAAAGGACTGTCGGAAGTAAGTCGTGATCTGCTTGTGTTGCGGATCGGCTCCAAATCGGACAACTGTCGCTTCATCGCCATCGCCATAGCCCAACTGACCCGGTCCAGCGGCCCACTTGCCGTCATCAAAAGTTGGTGTGCGCCAAGCGGTGCCCTGGTCCGTGCCATCATCGAGATATTTCCAAACGGAACCGGCGGCGATCAACGTGCCTGGCTGGACGGTTCGGGTTTTGACGGTAATCGCTACCGGAATCGAAGTGGTTTTCGCATCTTTGTCGTCGGTTGCAACAGCGGTCAGGATGTAGTGACCTTCCGGAACGTCGGTCCAGGTCAAACTAAAGGGCCCCCGGGTGTCCCGGCCGAGCAGTTTGTCCCCGGCGTAAAACGCGACTTCTCTCACCGTGCCATCCGCATCGGCGACATCGGCTTGAATTTGAATGGCAGCCGGCGCAGCAAAGACGTTTTCATTTTTCGGACTCGTGATGTCCACCTTGGGTGGAAAATTCGCCGGTGTAGGTTTGGCCTCCACTTTTACATGAATGGGGACGGAGGTGATGGTTGCTCCCAAGCTGTCGATTGCATGAGCGCTAAGGGTGTAATCGCCGGACGGAACATTCTTCCATTCGAAAGTGTGCAGAATCGGTGTGCCCGGATCAGGGGCCTTCACGAATGCGATTTCGGACACGCCGATTTTCTGGCTGTGCTCGAAGAATTCGACTCGCCTGATGTAAAGCCGGGGATCAATAGCGGTCGCCTGGATCGTGATGGAAGCGGGAGGTTTAAATGTTTCCCCTTCGACCGGCCTGGTAATCCAGAGGCTGGAGGTCGGACTCTGCGTTGTGGTTAACAAAAGTCGTGGCCCGGGCCTGTCGCCAGCTCCTTGAAATTCGGTGCCTAACGAGACCATGCCGGTAATGTCAGGATCCTCTGCGAGGTTGATTCGGAAACCCAGATTGCCGCCGGCGAACTCCTTGACGACCGGGGTCACCTCGAAGCTGAAAGTTCGTGGTGGCAGATTATGGTCAGTCTCGAAATAAGCCGCAGCAGTCGTCGCCTGGTTGTAATCGTTTGTGCCCACGACCAGGTCCGCAGCATAAAAGGATAGTTGATGCCGTTCGGGTGGGACCGGTTGGGTCATCATTCCTCTGGTTTCTACGAGCTGTAGCTTAGCCGCGACGAGATGACCGGAGATTTGCGGAATGGCGAATTCGATGAAGCCCCGGCGAAATTCCTGGTGGGAGGTGCCTCTGGAGTAGGTAGATTGAATCGTATTGCCAACGTGTGCTTCCATTAGGCTGAGCTCGGGGAGGAAGAAACTGATGGTGCCGGATGCCCGCGCAGTCACAATGATAGTATTTTGCTCAGAGGGTTTTACCGTGATGGTGACCGGGACGGATTCCGCAGTGGCGCTCAGATTGTCAGTCGCTGTGGCGGTCAACGTGTACTGGCCCGGTGGCACCTTTGCGAAAGTGACTTGGAAAGGATTGATCGGTGAAGCGCTCAAGGGATTGTTGGTGGTAATGCCAATGCTCGCGCCGTTGACGAAGAATTCGACCGTGCGAACGAAACCTTCGCTATCGTCGGCCTGCGCGGCAATCGGGATGTTGGCGGCGGATTGGAAGGTCTGCCCGTTGCTGGGAGTG
>JBDTOW010000687.1:0-3438 GCA_039933075.1 Verrucomicrobiota bacterium
AATTCTTTCTTTGACAATTTGCCAACATCGCTGGCGGAGTCGCTCCCGCGGCTCAGCGATACCCCGCCGATGAGGCAGGCCGCCCGCCTGGCGCTGGAAAAAATCGGGCAACCCGCCGTTCCCGCTCTGAGCGCGGGACTGAATGACCGCAACCAAACCGTGCGCTTTTTTTGCGCGCTTACCTTGGGAAAATTCCAACCCGCAGCCAGCAACACTGTTACTGCGTTGATTGGAAAACTCGGCGATCCGGACCGGGAAGTCCGCTTGGCCGTCGTGGGAGCGCTTGGCAAAATCGGTCTTCACGACAGCAGGGTCATTCCAGCCTTAATCGCAGCCCTGAGTCAGCCGGACATCCGAATTCGCGCCAAGGCAGCTTCTGCTTTGGCCGAGGCCGAGCCATCCGCCTTGCCCGCGTTGGTCGAAGCCTTGAACCATTCGGATGAAAGTGTGCGGATCGGCGTGGTGGAAACGTTCGCCAGAATGGACATTCACAGCAACGAACGGATCCAGATGTTGGTTCAGTCCGCGAAGAATCAAAATCCCGCCGTTCGCGCAAAATCCGTCGAACTACTGGGACGAGCCCGCGTCAGCCTGGAGCGGAAGGACGCCCGGTCAGGTCCTCGCGAGACCGAGCAAGCCGCGGTCTCAATCGATCAAGGTGAACAAATTGTCGCGGCGCTGATCGATGCAGCCCGTGACACCGATTTATCCGTGCGCACCTGCGCCGTTGTTGCGCTGGGTCGACTCGGAACTCTGGCGAAGCCGGCAGGGCCGGTTATGCTCGAAAAATTAACTGACGACAACGAGTCGATTCGCATCAGCGCCGCGCGACTCATTGGTTATTTGGGCGGCGACCCCGCCCAAGTCATTCCGGCGTTGACCGCCGCTTTAAGCGATCCGTCGGCAATGGTGGAAATCAATGCCGCGGAGTCGCTCGCTGGATTCGGCGCCGGCGCCCGGGAAGCAGTCCCCGTTTTGCTAAGGCTGCTGCGAAGTTCCGATGAGGAATTGGAGGGGGCCCTGCCAGCCGGCGAATCGCAACCGCCCGGATGGAATGGAAGATTCCCGTTCGAGCGCCCTCAACCGCGCTCTAATGCCGTTCGGGCGCTGGGCAGATTCGCGTCCCAAGCCAAAGAAGTATTACCAATACTGATCGAGACGCTGCGGGACCCGGAGCCAACGGTTCGCCGCGCGGCTTTGGAATCTTTGTGGGGAATCGGACCGGAGGCGAAAGCGGCGGTGCCCGCTCTGATCGAAATGGTGAAGGACTCGAGTGCGGAAGAGCAGATGAATTCTCTCGGAATACTCGGCAGGATCGGGCCTGATGCCCGCGAGGCGGTACCCGCAATGATTGGGTTGTTGAGAACTTCGACCGACTGGTTTTTGCGGGTCAGGACGATCGAGGCGCTGGCAGCGATGGGGCCGGAAAGCAAAGCAGCCGTTCCGGACTTGATTGAAGCGCTCGATGATCCGACCGACGCAATTCGCCACGCCGCGTTCATTGCGTTCGGTAAGATTGGCCCCGACGCGAAGGAAGCCGTGCCGGCGCTGATCAACGGACTGAACGAACCATCGATGATTCTGCGCTTCCGCGCTGCCGAGGCGCTCGGGCTCATCCTGCCAAATGCCAGCGAAGCGATACCGCGACTTAACGAGATCTTGAAAGAGTGCGAACGCGGACTCCGGACCTCTGTCGCCAGTTCGTTGCCCGGAGATCTGGGGAACATGCAGGTCTTCACCCCAAGTGGGCTGATTCCGCGGATCGCGCTTCCCCTCGAGAAATGACAGAGCTCAAGGTATTCAGTACGGCAGCCCTGTTGGGCGTGGTAACAGCGGTCGCGTTGGCGACATGGCGCCCGCCAAAAATCCGGTGAGCAACTGACGTGAACGTTGTCTAATGATCCCGATGACTCCCATGTCGAATCTCGGACCGATAATCCGTCGAGTCTGCGAGTCCACTGCCTGCCGGGCGACCGTTTTCGTGCGGCATTTGTGGTCGATCGCCAGGCTTCTGGCTCTCTGTCTGGCAGGCTGTGGTCAACCAACCGATTCGCCTGACCGAGCGGACAAGCTTTCGCTGAAGTCAGGGGCGGACAACGCCACAGCCATTTCACCGAGCCACCAGCCATCGGAAGTTCAAAGAACGGCACAGGGCAACAAACTGCCGCGCTACGAGCTGAGAATTGGCTCCAAGGAATTGCACGAGTTGGATCGCACCGTGTTTTCGGACCAAACACAACCCGCGATATTCGTTGCCGAAGGAAAAGAATACCCCGTCAAAGTGCGCTATCGCGGTGCCTGGGCGCGTACTTGGCCAAAAAAAGCGCTCAAGATCTTCTTTGCGAGCGGACAAACGCTTCAGGGAAACCATTGCCTGAATTTGAATTCCGCCTGGCGCGATCCGGCGTTCGTCAGAGAACCCCTCGCCTATCAAATCTACGCCGCCTGCGGTGTTCCGGCGCCGGCATCGCGCATGGTACAGCTCTCCGTGAATGGTGAATTTTACGGCTTATTTGTGGAGGTCGAGCAGCCCGGCAAGCTATTTCTCGAACGCCACAACCTGAAAGGCGCGTCGATCTACAAGGCGAATTCACACGCCAATCGCGCCGACGAACGCGATCTGGGGAACGAACAATCCTATTCCGCTCACTACGAAAAGGAAAACCGGAAAGCCGCGGGTTACCGCGAACTGCAACTGTTCTGCCACGAGCTGGCGACTGCGACAAATACCTTCGAATTCTTCATCAATCGAGTCGATGTGGAGAAATACATTAGTTACCTGGCCGCGAACGCGCTCGTTCAAAACTGGGATTGCTTCAACAAAAACCATTTCCTGGTTCATGACGATCCGGGTTCGCAGAAATGGTTTGCCGTTGCGTGGGATCTCGATCGCACCTTCGGCGATCATTGGCACGGCTCATTCGACAACGCGCAGCTTCCACTCTTGCACGGCACGCAACCTTTGCCAGGGCCGACGGGTTGGAACAGGATGGCCAATCGATTTCTTGGCGACACCACTTTGCGCATTCGCTTTCTTGACCGCCTCGAAGAACTGCTGGAGAAGGAATTCACCAAACAAAAACTGTTTCCCGTTCTGGACCAGTTTGAATCGCAGATCGCGCCGGAAGCAGCGCGCGACCGCGCCCGTTGGCCTGGCGCGACAGCCGATCTGCACTCCGGCATCGCAGGAGTGAAGAGTTACATCGAACGCCGAAGGAGTTATCTCCTGCGCGAGGTAGCCAGAATGCGGCGCCAGTCATGATTTCGAATGTCATGTGTCGATCGTTCCGGTCGAATCCCAACCGTTCAACAGTCGCGCGCTTGGTGGGGGCGTTATTCCCGTGCGCGCCGTTGGTTGGGTATGCGAACATTTCCGCACACGCTCGCTGCGAGAAGAGGACTACGGTGTCTGCTTAGTCCAAACTTACTTGGCCAGCA
>JBDTOW010000688.1:0-3437 GCA_039933075.1 Verrucomicrobiota bacterium
GGCTGGCCGGGTTTGGTGCTCGACCGGTACGCGAAAGCGCTCGTTCTGAAAGTTTACACATCCGCCTGGCTGCCGCGCCTCACGGTGATCAGCTCGCTTATTGCCGGCGAGCTGCCGCACGAACAACTTGTGCTGCGGTTGAGCCGGAATCTTCAGTCGCTCGCGCTCGCACAGTTTCAACTGTCCGATGGACAGCTTCTGCGCGGGCCGGGACTCACCGAGCCGGTGATTTTCCAGGAAACCGGGTTGCGATTTGAAGCCGACGTTCAGCGCGGCCAAAAGACCGGTTTTTTCCTGGATCAACGGGAGAATCGCCAGTTGATTGAGCCGTTGAGCCGCGGCCGCACGGTGCTAAACGCGTTCAGTTTTTCGGGCGGTTTTTCGGTCTATGCGGCGCGCGGTGGGGCCCGATCGGTAACGGACCTGGATATCAGCAAACATGCCCTGGAAGGCGCGAAGCGAAATTTTGCTTTGAATCAAGAGGTTCCGACGGTGTCGCGGTGTGTTCATGGAACGGTGCAGGCCGACGTTTTCGAGTGGCTCGCGGCGAATCGTTCTTTGAAATTTGATTTGATCATTCTTGATCCACCGTCGTTCGCCAGGCGGGAGTCGGAGCGTGCCGGCGCCATTCAAGCTTACGGACGGCTGGCGCTGCAGGCCATAGCGCGGCTTGGGCGCGGGGGCATTCTCGTCTCGGCGTCGTGTTCCGCGCATGTTTTGGCCGCTGAATTTTTCGAGGCCATCCGGCAAGTCGCGCGCAGTGCCGAACGAAGATTTGTTGAGCTGCGAACCACGGGGCAGCCGCGGGATCACCCGGCGAGCTTCAAAGAAGCCGAGTACTTGAAGTGTATTTACCTGAGGTTCTGAGGTTATGTTTTCGTAGCGCAGATTGGTAATCTGCTGTATCGCAGAATGGCATTCTGCTGCAGGTTGACAAGTGCCAGTGCGCTCGAACTTTCGGACGCCCTGCCGATTACAAATCGGCGATACGGCAGATTACCAATTTGCGCTACGAGGCCGATCTGTGCGCTAAACACACACTTCTAACAATAAGAAATTGCGGAATCCGAATGCTTGGCTTCGGGATGAGTTTCCTGCCCCCCGTTCCCCAGTGAGGTTGAATTAAGGAATTCGCCGCTGGCGAATCTTCTCCCTCCCCCGATGAGGAACGGGAAGAGGGTTGGGAAGAGGGGAATCTTCAACAAAAACGCTCCTCCTCTCCCCGGCTTTCTCCTCCATCCAATGGAAGAGAGGGAGAAGTCTCCGCTTTCCCGCTCTGTCTTTCCTTAATTCAACGGCAGTGCCCCGAATGTGCACCGCATTCCCCCGCTCTGATTCCACCCAACAGAGCGCGGAACCACTCTTGTCAATCCGCGGCGCATCGCCTAGCGTATGAATTATGTTCGACACCCTGACCGGCAAACTCCAGAGCGTTTTTAAGCACCTCCGCGGGCTTGGGAAAATTTCTGACTCCAACATTAGCGATTCTCTGCGCGAGGTGCGGATGGCCCTGCTGGAAGCGGACGTAAACTTCAAGGTCGCGCGGGATTTCATCGAACGGGTTAAAGAAAAAGCCCTCGGCCAGCAGGTGATCTTAAGCATACAGCCCGGTCAACAGATCATCAAAATCATTCACGACGAATTAATTACTTTGCTGGGGTCGGCCAACGCCGGTATGGAGCTGAGCGGCAACCCCAGTTGTGTCCTGATGATCGGACTTCACGGCTCAGGCAAGACCACCTCCAGCGGCAAACTCGCACGGATTCTTTTGAAACAAGGCCGGCTGCCACTTCTGGTTGCGGCTGACGTTTACCGGCCGGCGGCAATGGACCAACTCGAGACACTGGCCAAACAGCTCGAAATGCCGGTTTACGTGCACAAGGGCGAAACGGATGTTCTGAAAATCGCTCGCGAGGCGTTGGACTTCGCCCGTGTCAACAATCGCAACACACTCATCTTCGACACCGCCGGCCGATTACAGATCGACCAGCTCCTGGTGCAGGAATTAATCCGCTTGCGCGACCTGATCAAACCGCAGGAGATTCTCCTGGTACTCGACGCAGCCACTGGCCAGGAGGCCGTTAACGTGGCGACCCATTTTGATCAGGCCTTGAACATCACCGGCTCCATCCTCACCAAGCTGGACGGCGACGCGCGCGGCGGTGCGGCTCTGAGTTTGAAGAACGTCACCGGCAAGCCGATCAAGTTCGTCGGCGTGGGAGAAAAACTGGAGGACTTCGAACCGTTCCATCCGGAACGCATGGCCTCGCGCATCCTTGGCATGGGTGACGTGGTGAGCCTGGTCGAACGCGCGGCTGAAGCCGTCGATCTCGACGATGCCAAGCGCATGGAAGAAAAAATGCGCAAAGGCCAATTCACTCTCGATGACTTTCTGGATCAATTGCGCCAGATGAAAAAACTCGGCTCGCTGGAAAGCATCGTCGGCATGTTGCCGGGCGGCTCCGAGATGATCAAAGGCGCCGACCTCAGCAAAAGCGAAAAGGAATTTCGCCGCATGGAAGGAATGATCTGCGCCATGACATTTCAGGAGCGGCGAACCCCCCAAATCCTTAACGCAAAGCGCCGCATCCGCATCGCCAAAGGCAGCGGCGTTTCAGTCGCTGAGCTGAATAATCTGCTGAACCGCTTTGGACAGATGCAGCAAATGATGAAGAAGATGGGCAAATTTCAGAAGATGATGACCAAAATGGGCGGGGCGATGCCCGGCCATTTACGACGCTAACCTGCAGGAATGTGCTGGGAGGGATGTTGTCCCCAACGTTCCAAAGCACAAATCTACTCTTTGTATTTTTTTGTGGTTCGTTCCCAGAGCCAGATCACATCTTTGTTGTTCGACTGATTGACGGTAACTAAATCCACTTTCTTGACCACTGGCTTCGTTCGCGGATCCAGCCATTTCTTGATTTCCGCGTGCCCATCGGCGAAAGCCAGTCCACCCGCGCCATTGTGATAGCTGGCGGGGACATCAGGCAGTTTCGTTTGCGCAGGATTGGGGTACCCATTCATGTCGATACAGAAAAAGCCGTCGTTCATACTGTCCGGGTGCTCGTCCAGCAACACCCAAGTCTTCGCGGGACCGGGATCCGTGACGTCGGTCATCTTGAGATACTTTCGGAATTCTGGTCCGCCAAACCAGGTCCAGCCGCCTTCGTTCATCCCCATCCACGAGTTCATCGAGTTGCTCCTCACCCGCTGAATCGTCTGGCCTTTAAATGGGCCGCTCGTCGGTTTGACGGTGACCATGTCGGCAGGGCATTTGTAGATCTCACGGTTGTTGCCCGTGTAAGGCCAGATGGCGCCTTTCTTAAGCGTATTGTCGACATCCCAATTCGCGGTGGTGCCACCACTGTAATCCAGGATGCCGTGGACCCACGCAAAGGGGAAATTCTTGTTGGCCGGATTGTCCTCCACGTAAG
>JBDTOW010000689.1:0-3435 GCA_039933075.1 Verrucomicrobiota bacterium
CGACCGCTCGCGGTGGTCGTGGCGGTAATCGCTGTGGCGCTTGGTGCGGTTTTGGCGTTGCGCCAGATGCCGCGAGATATTTTTCCCACGCTCGGGATTCCCACGATTTACGTAGCGCAGCCTTACGGCGGCATGGACCCGGCGCAGATGGAGGGGTACCTCACTTACTACTACGAATACCACTTCCTCTACCTCACCGGCATCGAGCACGTCGAATCGAAATCCATCCAGGGCGCGGCGATCATCAAGCTACAGTTTTATCCCGGCACGGACATGTCCGCCGCGATGGCCGAGACGGTCGCCAACGTGAACCGCGCCCGCGCTTTCATGCCGCCGGGCACGGTGCCTCCCTTTGTCATGCGTTTTGACGCGGGTAGCGTGCCCGTGGGTAATCTCGTGTTTTCGAGCGAAACCCGTTCCGTGGCCGAAATGCAGGATGCCGCTTTGAACCTGGTCCGCCTGCTCTTTGCCACGCTGCCGGGTGTCTCCGCGCCACCGCCCTTTGGCGGCAGCGCCCGCAGCATCGTGGTCAATGTCAAACCGGACCGGCTCCGCGCCTACAACATGTCTCCGGACGAAATCGTTGCGGCCCTGACTTCGGCCAATGTCATCAGCCCCTCCGGCAACATGCCGATCGGGAAAAAATATCCGATGGTGCCGCTCAATTCGGTGGTCAAAAATATCAAGGATCTCGAGAGTGTGCCGATTCGCACAAGTGTTTATCCGGCAGTGTTTCTTCGTGACCTGGCCACGGTGCAGGATGCTTCGGATATTATCACCTGCTATGCTCTCGTGAACGGACGCCGCACGGTTTACATCCCGGTCACCAAACGCGCGGACGCCTCCACGCTCTCGGTCGTCAACCGCGTCAAGGAGAACCTCCCCAAATTTCAGAGCGTGGTTCCCGGAGACGTGAAGGTGAGCTATGAATTTGACCAATCGCCCTACGTGACCCGCGCGATTGCGGGACTGACGATGGAAGGCGCCCTGAGTGCTCTGCTGACCGGGTTGGTGATCCTTTTGTTTTTGCGCGATTGGCGCAGCGCCCTGGTCGTCGTCTTGAACATCCCGCTTGCGTTGATGTGCGCAGTGGTTGCCCTTTGGGTTACCGGCCAGACCGTTAACATCATGACGCTGGGTGGATTGGCGCTCGCCATCGGCATTCTGGTGGATGAAGTCACCGTCACGATTGAAAACATCCACACGCATCTCGCGCGGGGAAGTTCGATTGCCCGCGCCGCCCTCGAAGCCACGCGGGAGACGGCCTTGCCCCGGTTGCTCGCGATGCTGTGCGTGCTGGCGGTTTTTATTCCGGCGTTTTTGATGGTCGGCGCGGCCAAGGCGATGTTCGTCCCGCTTTCCCTGGCCGTCGGTTTTTCGATGGTAGGTTCTTACGTGCTTTCGAGCACTTTGGTGCCGGTTCTTTCAGTGTGGATGCTGCGCGCACATCGCCCAGCGACATCCCAGAACCCAGCCCTCTCCCCTCATCCGATGACGGGAGAGGAATCGTCCTCAGCCGCCGCAAAATCGGAGAGCGCAGAAAGTCAGACAAACAGTGGAGAATTCCCCCTCACCCGTCCTGGCGGACACACTCTCCCCCGAGGGGGAGAGGGACGGGGTGAGGGGGCTAGATGCACGGCGCAGGGTTTCGCTCGGTTTCAACAACGTTACGCCTGGTTACTTCGGCGAACCGTCGCGATGCGCTGGGTGGTGGTCGGGGCATACGTCGTCGCGTCAGGCGTGGTTATTGTTTTTGTTGGCGGACAACTCGGGACGGAAATTTTTCCGCGAGTGGCTGCCGGCCAACTCCAACTGCGATTGCGCGCTCCCACCGGCACACGCGTCGAGGGGACGGAAGCCATCGCGCTCGAAGTCCTGGATCTCATCAAGCAGGAAGTCGGTGCGTCGAACGTCGCCATTACGCTCGGCTTTGTCGGCGTCCACGCGCCAAGTTATCCCATTAACCTGGTTTATCTTTGGAACGGCGGTTCGGAAGAAGGCGTGCTGCAAGTCCAGTTGAAACCGGGCTCGCGCGTCCGGGTCGAAGAATTGAAGGAGCGCTTGCGCAAGAAGTTCGCCGAACGATTGCCGGACGTGAGTTTCTCCTTCGAGCCGAGCGACATCGTGAGCCGCGTCATGAGCCTCGGCGCCTCGACGCCCATCGAAGTGGCCGTCAGCGGCCCGAACCTCGTCGCGAATCGCGAGTTCGCGGAGTGAGTCAAAGAGCAGCTTCAGAAAATTCCCACTCTCCGTGACGTGCAATTCGGGCAGGCATTGGACTATCCGACCGTTGAGGTGAACGTGAATCGCGAACGCGCCGGAATCATGGGCGTCAAAATGTCAGTAGTTTCCCGGTCGCTGGTCGCCGCCACTTCATCGAGCCGGTTTGTCGTGCCGAACTATTGGGCTGACCCCAACAGCGGCGTGGCTTACCAAATCCAGGTGCAGGTTCCGCAGAGTTCGATGAACTCGGTGGAAGCGGCACAAAATCTTCCGGTGAGTTATCGCGACGGCAACGCGATTTTGCTCCGCAACATCGCCAGCGTGAAGGAGGGCACGACCGTCGGCCAGTATGAGCGCTACAACATGCAACGAATGATTACCGTTACCGCCAACATCACGGACACCGATTTGGGCACGGTGACAAAACAAGTGTCTCAAGCTCTCAAGGATGTGGGCGCTCCACCTCCCAAAGTGAGTCTCGCGCTGCGCGGCCAGGTTGTGCCCATGCAACAAATGTTCGATGGCCTGCGAACCGGGTTACTCCTCGCCGTCGCCATCATTTTTCTGCTGCTCATGGCCAATTTTGAATCGATAAAACTGGCCTTGATTGTCGTATCCACAGTTCCCGCGGTCATCGCCGGTGTGGCCATCTCTCTCTGGGCGACGCACACAACGCTCAACATCCAATCTTTCATGGGCGCGATCATGGCCATCGGGGTCGCCGTCGCAAACGCGATTCTGCTCGTGACCTTTGCCGAGCGCGCCAGAGTAGGGCAGGCGTCTCGCCTGCCCCGCGAGCGCGTCAGCGCGAGCGAAGGAAAACCTGAAAATGTTTTGTCGGCTTCGCCGAAGGGGGCAGGCGAGACGCCTGCCCTACGTTCTGCCGCCGATTCAGCCGTCGAGGGCGCGCAAAGCCGGCTGCGTCCGATTCTGATGACCAGCCTCGCGATGATTGCCGGCATGATTCCCATGGCCCTTGGTCTCGGAGAAGGCAGCGAACAAACCTCGCCGCTGGGACGCGCGGTTGTCGGCGGGCTGGCTGCCGCGACGGTGGCGACGTTGTTTGTTTTGCCATCGGTCTTTGCCATTGTCCAGGCTCGCAGTCATCGGCGTTCCGCATCGTTGGACCCGGAAGATCAGCGCAGCGCCAGGTTTGAAACAGGCGCAATTCCGGAAAAAAGTTAATGGAAGAAATATCTGCTGCGCTACACG
>JBDTOW010000690.1:0-3434 GCA_039933075.1 Verrucomicrobiota bacterium
TCCAAAATCAAGCCCCAGCCGCCGCGCAATCGAAGACCGCACTTGGGCGGCATCCAGCAACTCCCCCTCTATGGCACTCGACTTGATCACGTCGGCGGTCAGCGTCGTCAGGCTGGCTTCCGCGCGCAGCCGAAAGCCCAACCCCTCCATTCGGCCCAGCAAACGCCCTTGCCGATGCCGAACCTCTGCCAGCAACGGCAACAACTTCGCGTCATTCCACCTGAGAGTCGGCCAGCCGGCCTTTTCGTGGATGTAACTCACGGTTTTATTCTCCGCTTAATCTGCGGTGACTGCAATATCTATTCACCGCTTAACGTGCGGCGAATAATGCGTTGATTCACCGCAACATCCGTTCGTCTGCATGATACAATTTTCGCCTGTCGGTGGGAAATCGCTCAATGGCGTCGCGCAGCATGGTTCTGGGCATGACTCGATGATGCCGACGAAGAAGGTTTTCCAGCACGGCCTGATCGCGTTTGCCGACCTCCCGCAACATCCAGCCGCCCGCCTTGTGCATCAAATCATGTTCGTCAGCCAAGAGGTCAAACCATAGCATGGTTCGTTTTTAGGATTGAGCTATTTTGCCACCGCTTTGCATGATAAATGGCACCGGGGAACTCAACTCGGAATTTGCGAGGCACGCCTGGATTTGGGAGAATTCAAAGTCTCAAGTCAAACGCACATAACAAACCATGCTATGGTTTGACCCCTGCTCCAAATACCATTTCTTCACTCTTCCACGGTAGTTGTGTCAATACTTGGGACTGACCCCTCTGACCCCTACTCAAGACATCTGGACAGCGCCAGAAGCTTCTGGGATGTTCGGGAGTAAGCCATGAGCACTGGATCTGAACAGGGCGTTTTGCCTCCGAAGCAATTCCCTGCAGGATTCTCGATCACACTTCTGATCTTTGCTCTCTCGCTCCTTTCTGCTCCGCTCCAAGCCCAGAACGCAGCGAAAGCCGGTCGCTTTCACGTCGAACATCCTACGCTCCTCAACCTCGGCTTTGAATGGGCCATCGAAGGCGACGCGAATCGCAATGCCGCCGTTGCCGTTCGGTTTCGTCCCGTCGGCGAAGCGAAGTGGCGCGACGCTCTCCCCCTCGTCCGCATCGGTGGCGAAAACGTTTATCGCCGGCGGGAGAACCTCGATTATACTGTCCCCGAAGGGTTCGCCGGTTCGATCCTCAATCTCCAGTCAGGCACCGAATATGAATGCAATTTCGTCATGACTGACCCTGACGGCGTCACTGGTCAATCCACACAAACCGTTAGCGTCAAGACCCGCACTGAGCCCAAACCCCACGAGGGCGGTCGTGTCTTGCACGTTTATCCTCCCGACTATTTTGGTCCTCGTCAGGAACCCAGCTTCACCGGAATCCTCCAGGCCTACTACGGCGCCGGCCTGGGCGATTGGTCCGTCGTCTGGGAACGCCGCGCGCGACCGGGAGACATTCTCTTGGTCCATGCCGGCCTCTATCGGCCCGAACGCCTCAATTACGTCGACCCAATGATGACCCCGTTCGATGGCTCTCTGTCCCTCACGCTTAAAGGCACGCCCGACAAACCGATCACGATCAAGGCCGCCGGGGATGGCGAGGTGGTGATTGACGGCAACGGCAACCACCGGCTCTTCGACGTGATGGCTTCGCAATATCACATCTTCGAAGGTCTTACTTTCCGAAACACCGACGTCGCGATCTTCGCCGGCCAGAAAGAAGTCCTCGGCGCTGTCGGCCTTACGGTCAAGAACTGTCGCTTTGAAAATGTCGGCTTTGGCGTCTGGACCGAGTATGCGGGCTCGAGCGATTTCTATATTGCCGACAATCTCTTCCTTGGCCGCGACGATCGCTTCCGCCTGGTTGCCATGGACGCGGGCCTTGTCATCCCTACTGTCAACGAGGACTTCATGGGCCGTGCCCCTGACCTCGGCGCCCTGGAAACCGGCAAGCCAGCCCCACATTACGGTGCCCGCTGGCTGACGTGGCAGCCGTTCTACCGCTGAGCCACATTGCCACCGGAAAGAGTCCCACTAGTTTGTGAGTTGCGGAATAATGGACCGCTCATTGCTCAACACTCATCCGATCTTTGGCTTCAATGCTCTGCATTGTTGCAACAATTAACAGGTGGCGCGCAGAGCTCATGGAACCATCAGTTCCACGTCCGGAAAGTAGGTGCGGATGCGATCCGGATCGCGTGTGACCAATTTGAGATTTTCGGCTTCGGCATGGGCTCCAATGAGGAAATCCGGCAGCGGCACTTTGCTGTCACTCTTTTTGCCTTCTTTCTTGAGTCGATCGAGGTAAAGCGCGAAAGCCTTGGCCGCCGGGACCGCCGCTGAGACTGGCAAAGGCAGCAATGTCATTCCGAATCCCTGGAGCAAGGCAGGAACGTCTTCTGGATCTTGCGCCCTGACGCTCGCTTCGCTGATCACCACTGTGTTAACTCCAGCTCCATCGCTAGCGACCGCCCCGGCGATGCGTTCTTTAGCCCAAGTGTGCCAGCGGCTATCGGCATCGCGCGCATCGATAATGACGCTGGTATCGAATAGTGTCACCTGCGCGTCTCCTGCTTCAGCTCATCCCAGCTCCGCGTAAAACGCAAGGGACTCCTCTCGATCGCATTGAGAGCTTCTTCGCGAGTCATTCTCGCCGCACCCACAGGCCGTTGGACGCGGCGGAGCTTGATTTCATCGGCGCTGATGATTTCAGGTTGGTAATAATCGCCAGGGATAAGGACGCTCAGGCGAATGCCCCCGTCCTCATCCACTTTGATCGCATTCATGTCGGAAGATAACCGTTCCTGCGCCTGGATTTCAAGCAGCCATAAAGGGAGGCAACAACCTGGTCTTTGGTGCCGCCGGGAAAGTGCTGCGTCCTTGCTTTGCTCACTCGTTCATCGTCACGCACTTCGAAACTCGACTCTCTATTATCCACCCCGCAGGATAAACGTTAAACACGATGCAAATGACCTGGAGTCAGAATTACAGCCCCTTGCCTCATTGGCTGCTCTCCACGATGGTGTCTGCTTTTCCGGTTCTGACTCTTTTTTTCCTGCTCCTGGCTCTGAAGAAGAGGGTTTGGGTTTCAGCTCTCGGCGGCATGATCATGGCTGTCCTGATCGCGAGCGTAGTGTTCCACATGCCAGTAAGGCTCATCTCGCAGGCAACGTTGCTCGGCTTTGTCTTTGGATTCCTACGCATCGCCTGGATCATTATTGCCTCCATCTTTTTGTATCATATCGCCGTCGAAACCGGTCAGTTTCAAGTCATGAAGGAATCGATCGCGACGCTTTCTTCAGACCAGCGGATTCAAGTGATTCTAATTGCCTTCTGTTTCGGCGCTTTTCTCGAAGGCACCGGCGGGGGCGGCGCTCCCGTAGGCATTGCTGGAGCGTTTCTCATCGGTCACGGTTTTCCACCCTTCCACCCTTCC
>JBDTOW010000691.1:0-3422 GCA_039933075.1 Verrucomicrobiota bacterium
CAGGAAGGGACGCCGTAATCTCGCCATCGGCGTCGTAGCTGTTGGTTGCCTCGCCGAATTTGACGGTGCCCTCGTAGACCTTGTCGGACGACATCAATCGCTCGGACAATTTGGTGGCGCGTCCGAGGACAATCACGAGCAGGCCAGTCGCATTGGGATCAAGGGTGCCGCAGTGGCCAACCTTCTTGATCCTGAACCTATCGCGGATTGCATCCACGACGTCGTGAGAAGTGGGACCGGCCGGTTTATCGATGAGGAGGGCTCCATCGAGCGATTCAAAGACGTTCATCAAAGTTTTCCGGCAGAATCGATGGCCTTTTTTACCATGGCGAGCACGCGACGCTGGACGGAGAGCGGCTTGCCTGGGATGCGGGCGCCGGCCGCGGCATGATGGCCGCCACCACCGAACTGGCCCGCGATTTCGTTCACATTTATCTTATCGCTTTTCGATCGCAAACTGATGCGAGTCAGTTCAGGTTCCAGCTCTTCAAAGAGGCACGCAATAACGACCGGCTCGATTGCGCGAATGTGATCGATCAAACCCTCGGAATCATTGGACTCGGCGCCAGTGCGCGCGAAGTCGGCTTTCTTCAGCCAGAAATAGGCGATTTGATTCTGGTGAGTCAGGCGGAAGTGGCTGTAGACATGCTGCAACAGCCGCGCGCGCGAGAGCGGATACGATTGGTAAACCTCATCGCAAATTGCGGCCAGATTGGCGCCGCGTTCGACCAATTCGCCGGCCACCGTGAAAGTCGAGGGGCGCGTTGTGGGATACTGGAATGAACCGGTGTCAGTCGAGATCGCCGTGAACAGGCAGTCAGCGATGGCCGGGCTGATCTGCCAGCGCGCGGCCTTCAACAGCGTAAAAATCAATTCGCCGGTGGAGGGTTCGTTGTCGGAGATCCAGTTAAGATCGGCGTAGCCGGTGTTGCTTTGATGATGGTCGATGTTGATGAAGAGTTTTCGGTCCTGAATGCATTCGCCCACCTTGCCCAGCCGCTCGAAGCTGGCGCAGTCGGTGGCGATGACGCAATCAAAATGGCGATTGGGACGGGGTGGCTGCAAAAGTTTTTCCGGGTCCAGGAAAGCCAGCTTGTCGGGCAGCGTGTCCTCGTTCCAGCAGACGACGTCCTTGCCCTGGTTTTTCAAAGCCATGGTCAACCCGAGCTGGGAGCCGATGCAATCGCCGTCGGGCCGGACATGACCTGCGACACAGATGGTCTGGCTGTCTCGAATGCCCGCGAGGATGCGTTCGACAATTTTCGGAGAAAGTCTCATTCCGGCGGCGATGTCCTTTCGATTTCGTCAATAATTTTGAGCACGCGGTTGCCACGTTCGATGGAGTCGTCCACCACGAAGCGCAATTGCGGCGTGTACTTGAGCACCACCGAGCGCCCGACGAGTGTCTGAAGGCGTTTGCGTTCCTTACGCAGGATCGCCACGCCCTTTCTTTGTTGCTCGGGCGTGCCGACGATGCTTACGAACACCATGGCCGAGTGCAAATCTCCGGAAACGCCGACATCGTTTACCGAGATTAGTCCGGCTTCACTAATGGAAATTTCACGGCGAATGACCTCGCCAATCTGGCGTTTCAATAGTTCACGCACCCGGAGTAAGCGGTGGGACTGCATAGGTCGGAAGGAACAAGAGATTACAGTTTCTGCGCGACCTTTTCGGTGGTAAAGCTCTCGATGAAGTCGCCGACCTGGAAATCGTCAAAACTCGATACTCGAATGCCACACTCCATGCCGGCGCGGACTTCGTTGACTTCGTCCTGGAAACGTCTCAGCGATTGGATCACTCCTTCATGAATGGTTTCCTTGCGACGCAGCACGCGCGCTTTGCCTTTGGTGAGCCTGCCACTTGCAACCATGCACCCGGCCACGTTGCCGCCTTTGGAAAGCGAAAAAACCTGCCGGACTTCGGCGGAGCCCGCAATCACCTCTTTGATCAGAGGTTCGAGCAGGCCGGTCATGGCCTCCTTCACTTGATCGATAAGTTCATAAATGATCGTGTATTGCTTGATCTGGACGCCTTCACGTTTGGCGGTTTCCGTGACGCCGTTATCGATGCGGGTGTGAAAACCGAGAATGATGCATTTCGAGGCCGAAGCGAGCAACACATCAGACTCGGTGATCGTGCCGACCGCACTGTGGATGACGTCCAGGGAAACCAGCGCGGATTCGATTTTTTTGAGTGCTTCGACAATTGCTTCGACCGAACCCTGGGTGTCGCCTTTCACCACGACACGCAGGACTTTGGCGGAGTCGGCGGCGATGGTGACAAAAAGGGTCTCGAGTGTGACTTTGGGGCGCTTTTCTTTTCCCAGCGCGCGGTAGTTCTCCTCCCGTTGTTCAGCCAGAGCGCGCACGCTCTTTTCGTTTTCGACTACACTGAACTCCAAACCGGCTTCGGGGATGCCATCCAATCCCAGCACCTTTACCGCTACCGAGGGACCGGCTTCCTTCAGGCGCTTTCCTTCTCCATTAATCAGCGCTCGAACCTTCCCCCAATAATGGCCGCAGATGATGATTTCGCCCAGGCGCAATGTCCCTTTTCGAACCAGCACGGTGGCGGTGGGGCCACCAGGCTCAAGCCCGGACTCGATGACGTTGCCTTTGGCGCGGCGATTGGGATTGGCCTTAAGTTCCATCACCTCCGCCTGGAGGATGATTAACTCGAGCAGTTTATCGACGCCTTGCTTGGTCAACGCCGAAACATCGACGAAGATTGTATCACCACCCCATTCCTCGCAGACCAGTCCCTTGTCTTGCAACTGCTGGCGCACTTTGAGCGAATTCGCGTTTGGATGATCGCACTTATTGACCGCGACGATGATCGGAACTTTTGCTGCTTTGGCGTGGCTGAGCGCTTCCAGGGTTTGAGGCATGACGCCGTCATTCGCGGCGACCACCAGGATGACAATGTCGGTGACATTGGCGCCGCGTGCCCGCATCGAGCTGAAAGCGGCATGACCCGGAGTATCCAGAAACGTGATCTGCTGCATCTCCTTCGGCCTTTCAGGGTGCGGGATCGTGATGGTGTAGGCGCCGATATGTTGGGTGATGCCTCCCGCTTCGCCGGCGGCAACATTCGCTTTCCGGATCACGTCGAGCAAAGTCGTTTTTCCATGATCGACATGGCCCATGATGGTGACAACCGGAGCGCGCGCCGCCAGGTCTTCTGACTTGTCATCGATGTCGAGCTCAACCTTCTTGACCGGGGCATGAACAACTCCTCCGCCGCGTTCCCGCTTTTCAACCTCGAAACGGTAGCCATATTTGGCACAGATTTTCTGGGCAACCAGTTCGTCGAGAGACTGATTGACGTTGGCGAAAACGTTCAACTGAATCAGGTCGGCAATCAGTTGAAACGGCTTGCGGTTCAATTTTTCCGCGAGATCCCGGACGATGATCGGTGGT
>JBDTOW010000692.1:0-3417 GCA_039933075.1 Verrucomicrobiota bacterium
CAGTCCAGAAAGCAAGAGTATTCTCGCGGCATGGCGCAAAAAAAAGGGGGCGCAGAATCGGCGGTCGAATCATTGTTCGGCGGCGACGCCTTACTTTACTGCCACGCTCGGCGGCGGTCGCTCACCTTCAACATTCGGCGGCGGTTCACAACTCACAAGGTCAGATGAAAATTACAACGCGATTGCTGATCACTTCGGCGCTTCTGCTTTTGGTTTCTTACAGCATTTACACCACGGTTCGCATTAAGCGGTTAGAGACTCACCTGTATCGAGAACAGTTGGGGCGACCGGATATCCGCTTCGGTCTTCATCCCCAACTGACCCACAGTGGCGATACTTTACACATCGCTTACGCCGTCGACGATTCCTTCCGACAGTATTTCGGTCAAAAGGGTGTGGACGAAGTCGAACGAGCTTTGGAGATCCTACGGAATCCAAAGATCGAGTGAGTACCCAAGAATGAGGAGATCTATTTCGAATCTCTGATGCGCCCACTCGACTTGATGGAAGGTAAGGAAGCGCCGAACAAAATAACTGGAGCGAGCGCGGGTGGGCTACGTCCCTAGCCAGTGCAGACGCGCTGGGTCGCCCGCGTCGCTAAGTTCCATCACTAGGCCTCGTTCAAGTTTATGAAAAAACACATCGCACGGATTGGTTTCTTTTGCGGATTTCTGGCGCTGGCATTGACGGGGTGCAACCAGAGTCCGAAGCCGCTCAAGGAGGGCATTGTCTGGAGCGTCCGTTGGATCGAGAGGTCTACAGCTAACTCGACCAGCACCACAGGGCTTTTCCGCACGGACAAGATGAATCCACAGCTTGGTGGGAGCTATGGACAGGAAATGTATGGAGTTTTGTATCCGAGTCACCTTGAGGTTCGCTTTGTCGGCAGCCGTGATTCTCACGCGCAGATTATCCCGATGAGCCAGGTTATCGGGTTGGAGTTTGGCGATGGAGGAGTTTCGGTTGAGCATCAGTGAGTATTCCCACGATGCCTAACGAAGCTGCAGCGAACCCGGCCATCACGCTGTGGTTGCAATCCTCGTGTCTCGCGGGCCGGGTCGCTGAGTTTGGATCGTTAGACGGACACAGAACGCGCCACCTCCCCCAGAGTCTTAACAATGTCAAACCCATCTCAGTCTTTGTTCGCGGCGATTCTGGACGATGACCGCGCCAGGGTGAAGGAGTTGCTCGAAAAGAACCCGCAGTTGTCCACGAACGCCATAGAAATGGATGGCCGATACGAATCGGGAATCGCGCATTGGATTTATGCGGGGGATACGGCCTTACATGTCGCCGCCGCCGGCTATCGGGTGGAGATCGCGAATATGTTGCTCGCCGCCGGCGCGGACCCCAACTCGGCAAAGAATCATCGCCGCAGTCAGCCGCTTCACTACGCCTCCGATGGCTACCTGGACAACCCCTCTTGGAACGTAGAACGACAAGTGACGATGATCCGCCTTTTACTCAAAGCGGGGGCTGATATTCATGCACAAGACAAAAACGGCGCTACACCTCTTCATCGGGCAGTGCGCACCCGATGCGCCGCCGCCGTTAATTGTCTTCTCGATGCGGGCAGCGACGCGACAATTCAAAACAAACCCGGCTCCACCCCCTTTCACCTTGCGGTCCAAAACACGGGGCGCGGTGGAAGCGGTGCCGAAAAGGCGAGGACTGCACAACGTGAGATCATCCAGACCTTTCTTGCGAGGGGTGTCAGCACGGCTCTCAAGGATCGGAACGGAAAATCCATACTTCAATGGGCCAAGAGTGATTCGATTCGACAAATTCTTACGAACAACGTCTAATATAAGCCTGCTTCAGGCAACGGCGGGACTGCTGTGCGGTTCCAGATCGGACACCTTCGGCCCGCCGTGTCTGAGCACCCATCGTTGGCCTGCTGCGGAGAGCGTTTCTCGCGACGCGTCTATGAGACAGGTTCTGATTCATCCTGGTGACTGCGGGGCTGCGTGTCCCAGGGGGTAAATCGGGAGGAGGCCATCCGGAACATCAAAGAGGCGATCGACGGATATATTCTTGCGCTTCGGGAAGATGGACTTCCGGTGCCGGAGGACAAGTTGGATGCACTTCTGTTGGCAGTATGAGCAAGCTGCCGCGGGTTTCGGGGCAACAGGCTGTGGCGGCACTTCAGCAGATCGGATTCCGGGTTCGCCGCCAACACGGAAGCCACATCATCATGAGACGGGACGATCCCTTTGCCCAGACGGTTGTTCCCGCGCATCGCGAGCTCGATCGGGGGACTTGCGAGCGATTCTCCGTCAGATCGATCTCAGCGTGGAGGACTTTGTTCGTTTGCTTTGAAGGCGGGCCAACCATCGAGTCGAGCGAGCGGCCACGAGATGTTTCATCCATGCCTATCCGGTTGCTTGCCAAATCTGGGAGCGCCGAGCATCGTTCGGCTCCGATGAAGCCCATTTCCAATGGCCGAGCAATGCTCGGCGTTCCGCTAAGATCAATAAACCGGATAGGCATGGTTTCATCTTTTACTCTGTTGTTACCGTGGGCATTGATTTCCAGAGCCTGAACGCGCGGACGGTGGCTGTCGCTCACTCGCGTCGTTACGCCGGCTCCACCACATGAAAAATTCGTCACCTTGGCTCCGTGCCCTCGCAGCGGTCGTCGTGCTGAACATCATCGCGTCGCTATTCATGAGTCCAGCAATTCAGATGCTTCGCATGCCGTTAATTCTCTCGGCCTACGTCATTGGCGTCGTGGTGTTCTTCAAGCTGGGCGTTTGGCGGGCTCTGGCGCTGTGGTGCGGTATCGGCATTGTGAGTGGGCTGCTCGATTGGAGCTACGAGTTTTGGAGCGCGCGTCGCAGCGAAGAGCCTGATACCAAGATGCCGAGCTTGGTCAAGGCCGTTCACGGTTTGTTGGCATGGCCCATCATGCTACCCGAGGTGATTGAGTATTCCTGGGCTGAGCTGTTCCAAACCAATAAGACCACAGATGACAAGCCGCCGGCATAACCACGAGAGCGACTCGAATGAAACGCCGGTCGAGCTTCCAATCGACGGGGTCCTTGAGCTACACACGTTCAGGCCATCGGATGTAAAAGAGGTCGTTACCGAGTATTTGGCAGCCTGCCGCGAGCGCGGCATACTGGAAGTGCGAGTCATCCACGGAAAGGGGATTGGCAATCTGCAGCGCACTGTCCACGCGTTGCTCTCGAAACATCCGGACGTGATTTCCTACTCGCTCGCCAGCGCTCATTTTGGCGGTTCGGGAGCAACCATCGTCCGGTTGCAGCCGATGAAATAAGTCACTCGTTCGAACCACACCGCTCACCCCGCCACGCCGGCAGGCAATCTTCCGCCAAGAATTACAGGTGCCAACCTTTTCGATATTCGGTGCGGAGATAGCGGTTCGCTTCCGGCAGGTTGGTTACTTTCAATTTTT
>JBDTOW010000693.1:0-3415 GCA_039933075.1 Verrucomicrobiota bacterium
AAGCTTAAGGCGTTCAGCGCTCGCTTCACTCAGCGAAGACAGCGCTATTCTGGATCGACTGGAAGGTATTCTCACGGAAGCAGCGGAATTGATACGGCCCTTTGTGTCAACTTTCTCCTCGCTCCCGCCAGACATACAGAACCAAATCGAGAGTCTCCTCTTACAAGCCGATACCGTGGCGGGTGGCAACGGTCTGATGTACCTGGCGGGCCAGATCGTTGCTTTCGAAGAAGAAAGCGCCATCCAGGCCAGAAGCATCGGGGTCGAACCGGAGGACTTGAACCCGGGTAACGCACCACCCTACCCCGTGTTCTACGCGGCGACTGTGTTTCGACCAGGCGGTCTGTTCACTTTGCGGGGGGAGACGGACCCTTTCGGTCAGTATTCCTTGTTCGTGCCCCGCGACGGAACGTTATTAAACGTGAGTTTCTATGACCACAGGACGAAAAACTTTGGAATAATCACTCCAAATCTAAGTCCGAACGCTCGCTTCCGCTTGCCGCGCTTTACGCTGTTTCCTCTCGCGGACGATGAGCCAGATTTTGACCGTGACGGTCTTCCCGATCTCGTCGAAACCGTCTTCGGTACCGATCCCGAGACTGCAGACTCAGACGGAGATGGCATCTTCGATGGTGTGGAGATCGATCAAGGAACCAATCCTCTCGATGGCCAGCCCGTCCGTACCGGCATCGTGGGCACAGCGAAGACTCCGGGAGCCGCCGTGGACGTCGCCGCGGGGAACGATTTGTTGGCCGTGGCCCAGGGAACGAGCGGCGTGTCCGTGTTCAACATTTTCAATGGCATGAATCCCGTCCTCATCGCCCACGTCGATACGCCGGGCACGGCGCAAGCCGTCGCGATGTCCGGAAACCTCGTCGCCGTAGCCGATGGCGATCAAGGCCTGGCGGTGATCGATGCGTCCGATCCGGCCCAGGCGCGGATCGCGCGGCAAGTCCGCCTAGACGGAAATGCGCAAGGGGTCGCTGTGGCGGGCAAAGTTGCCTATGTCGGTCTGAGCACACGCAGCGACGAGAAACCGGGCGTCCTCGTCGCGGTGGATCTGGTCTCCGGCGCGATTCTCGATCAGGTGTCATTCCCCGCCGGTGTCTTCAATGGCGACAGAATAGGTGCCGATCACTTCCATGACGTGGCGGTGAGCGGCGAAGAAGTCTATGTGCTGACTTATGTCGCGTTGTACATTTACGGCACGGCCAATGGCCGGCTGGAATTGCTGGCGCGGCTGGCAGTGGCAGGGACACCTTCGATACTCGAAATTGGTCGGAAGCTTTTCGTCGCCGACGGGCTCGCCTATGTCGGTCACTTCACCGGGTATTCGGTCATCGACGTGAGCAATCCCGCAATGCCGGTGCTTGTCGGCGCGCCACCCACCACGCAACTGTCCATCCATGACCTCACTGCCACCGGCTCGGGCCTGCTGCTGGCCGCGACGAGTTTCTTGGGACCGCAATCTCTTGCGGTGTCTCTTTACGACGCGTCGCAGCCGGCCGACGTGACGAAGTTCGTGACTTCTTTCGACACTCCCGGCGATGCGCGCGCGGTGACGATCCACAACGGGCTTGCGTACGTGGCGGACAGCGCCGCAGGCATCCAGGTGATCAATTACCAGCCGTACGATGGCCAAGGCAAACCACCTACGATCACGCTGAGCGCGAGCGCGACCAACGGCACAGTCGAAGCCGGCAGGACACTGCGCGTAACCGCGCTGGCGCGCGACGACGTGCAGGTGCGCAATGTTGAATTCTATATCGATGGTGTGAAAGCGTTCAGTGATGGAAATTTCCCGTTCGAGTATCGCTTTGAGGCTGCCGCTTTCACGGCGGCGAAGACGAACGTCACGCTTCGCGCGCGCGCCATCGACACGGGCGGCAATTTCATCTGGAGCAATGATTGGGCGATTACTCTCGTTCCCGACAAGACGCCGCCGCAGGTATTGGTGATCGGGCCGTTGGGCGGAACCACATCATTGACGAATCTCGTCGTGTATTTCAGCGAGCCGATGAATCCCGCGACCCTCAGCCCAGCCTCCTTCCAACTGGTCGCAGCCGGCGCGGATGGTTTGCTCGACACGGCGGACGACCTGCAGGTTAGCGGCGGGATCGTGACTTATCGCGCAGAGAACTTTCGAGCTTCCCTGGACTTCCCCACGCCCGTTCCCGATGGAATTTATCGGGGTGTCGTGACGACCACCGTGGCCGATCAGGCAGGAAATCGCCTGGCAGCCGAGTACACCTGGCAGTTGCGCGCAGCCAATGCGGTGTTTTGGAGCAGTAGCATGGATGGTTACTGGGAGGATGGGTTCAACTGGAGCACTGGTGCGCCGCCCGGACCCGCCGACAATGTCTTCATCGAATCGATCCCCGGCGACGTGACGATCACACTTGGGAGCGGCACGAGCGCGATCAAGAGCCTGCTCGTCGGCGAGCGTCTGATGATTTTCAGCAGCACCTTGCAGGTGGCCGGCGCGGTCCAGCTCTATCAGCCTATGACTTTCCTGGCCGGCACACTCCAGGGCGGGATTGTGACTGAGAATGGCACAGGCAAATTGACCTTCACCAGCCATCCAGCCAACACTCTGGATGCCGTCACCGTGAACGGCGATCTGGACTTGACCAACTCGCTCGCGCGCGCTGTGATTCGCAATGGACTTTCGCTTACAGGCAGCGTGGTCTTGGACAACACCGCCGCGATCACTTTCGCCGGCGACCAAACTTTCAATACTGGCCAGGTGATATTTGCAGGCTTCGCTAATTTGGCAATCCAACCTGGCACAACGCTGACGCTGGGACCGGCGATGGAGGTCCGGGGCAAGTCGGGTGTCATTGGCGCAGGCGATTTCGGAACCCGAAAATTGATCAATCAAGGCCTGATCGCCGCCGACGTGGCCGGGAGCACGATTGACATTCGATCCACATATTTTGAAAATGCTGGCACATTCGAGTGCAAGAACGGCGGGTCAGTGAGCCTCCCTGAGGGAGAGACGATGAGGAATGCCGGTGTGATCAACGCCATTAGCGGAGGAACGCTGACCTTGAGCGGATCGTGGACCAACCTTGGGACGATCAACGCGACCGCAGCGACGGTGAATCTGGGCGGCACCTTCCGCTTGGCCGACTTGGGCACATTCAATCGCAGCGGCGGGACGGTGAATCTCACTGGCGTGCTGGACCTCGGCGGCGGGACCTTGACACTCGACGCGGTGACCGGTTCATGGGGAATGATT
Organism: Verrucomicrobiota bacterium; assembly: GCA_039933075.1. Lineage (GTDB taxonomy): Bacteria > Verrucomicrobiota > Verrucomicrobiia > Limisphaerales > JACPZS01 > JBDTOW01. The sequence continues at coordinate 3,242 of JBDTOW010000693.1, forward strand.
GCTGGCACCCTCAAAGGCGGGACGGTGAAACAGACTGGCGGGGCGAAACTGCTTTTCCCTGGGCCTAACACCATTAACACCTTCGACGGCATGCGCGTCGAGGGCGATCTGGAATTGACCAGCACGAGCGCACGGGCGTTGATTCGCAAGGGGCTTTCGCTCACCGGGAGCGTC
>JBDTOW010000694.1:0-3411 GCA_039933075.1 Verrucomicrobiota bacterium
ATCCTCCACCTTGTCCCTGCCTTAAAACAACCATGCTCCCCTGGACCATTTATAGTTCGTTCATTGGCGTGCTGGTGCTGATGCTGCTGCCCGCAGGCAAAGCCCGCGCGGCGCGGGTCACGGCGTTGATAGCGGGGATGTCGGGATTGCTCTGCGCCGTTGTGAGTGCGTTCGAATTGAAGCCCGGTTCGAGCATCGTCACCGTGACGAAACTGCCGTGGGTTCCTTCGCTCGGCATCGAGTATCATCTGGCGGCCGACGGGATCAGCCTGACACTGGTGTTGCTCACGGGCATCGCGGCGGTAACTGGCATCTTGTTTTCGTGGAACGTCGAGCATCGGGCGAAAGAATTCTTCGCGTTTTATCTCGCGCTCATCGGCGGGGTTTACGGAGTTTTCCTGAGTTTTGATTTGTTTCTGCTCTTCGTTTTTTACGAGCTGGCAATCATCCCGAAATATTTCCTGATCGCGATCTGGGGCTCGACCAGGAAGGAGTATGGCGCGATGAAACTGGCGCTGTATTCATTCGTGGGAAGCGCAATGGTGCTGGTCGGAATCGTCGCAGCGTTCGTCGTCGCGGGGGGGAAAACGACGAGCTTGATCGAGTTGGCAAAATACCCATTTCCCGAGACATTCCAATATTGGGCCTTTCCGCTGGTCTTCATCGGCTTCGGCATTCTGGCCGGCCTATGGCCATTTCACACCTGGGCGCCCACCGGCCACGTCGCCGCGCCGACGGCGGCTTCGATGTTGCTCGCCGGCGTGGTGATGAAGCTTGGAGCTTACGGTTCGTTGCGCGTCGCGATGACGCTGTTTCCGCTCGGGTTGAAGGCCTGGCAAGGCGAAATCGCTTTGCTGGCCGTCATCGGAATTGTTTATGGCGCGATGGTGGCATTGGTCCAAAAGGACTTCAAATTCGTCATTGGGTATTCGAGTGTGAGTCACATGGGATTTGTCTTGCTGGGGCTGGTGACGTTGAACGAGGTGGGTTTGAGCGGCGCTGTGCTGCAGATGTTTTCCCACGGAATCATCGCAGGACTGTTGTTCGCAGTCGTCGGCAGGATGGTTTACGACCGTGCCCACACACGTGAACTGGCCGTGCTTGAGGGTCTGAAGTTGAACCAGGCGCTTCCCTTTGCGGCCGTAACGTTCGCGGTCGCGAGCGTGGCTTCGATGGGGCTGCCCGGCTTTAGCGGTTTTATCGCCGAGTTGCAGGTGTTGATCGGCGCGTGGTACGCGTTTCCCACCTATGCCGTTTTGGCCGGAGTCGGGATCCTGGTCGGTGTGGCCTACACCCTGCGCGTGCTGCAAAAGTCCTTCTTCAGTGACCAGGAGCCGGGCAAGGAACACCGCCAGCCGTTGGAACCAATTTCGATTCCCGAACGAGTCGGCGCGGTGATTCTCATGGCGACCACAGCGGTGGTGGGGCTGTATCCCCGGTTGCTGCTCGATTTGATCGTGCCAAGTTTTGGATCGCCTTTGTTTGAAGCGATGCGGAAGGGGGGCGGATTGTGACGAGCATGGATTATCTGAGATTGCTGAAACTCGCCGCTCCCGAAACGATCGTTGTGCTCACCGCGTTGGCGGTGCTCGTTCTCGATCTTCTCGTGATGCGCGAGGAACCAATTCGAAACCGCTTCATTATCGCGGGAGCATTTGCCTGCTTTGGCTGCGCGCTGGCCATCGCCTGGATGTCCAGCATCCCGGCGCACGACAATCTTTTGAACGGGATGCTGGTGGTCGATCCGCTGACGCTTTTGGTGAAAATGGTATTGGTTGCGCTCACCATTTTCACCGTGCTGGTTTCCATTGAAGCCAGCTTCACGGATCACATCGGCGAGTACCTGGCGCTCATCCTCCTGGCGACAGTGGGAATGATGTTCATGGTCAGCTCAGAGAATATCCTGATGATTTTTGTCTCGCTTGAGCTGGTAAGTCTATCGCTCTACATCCTGGCAGCATTCAACAAACACAATATCAAGTCGGCCGAAGCAGCGTTGAAGTATTTTTTATTCGGGGGGATGTCGGCCGCGTTCACGTTGTTTGGGCTGAGCCTGATTTACGGCCTGTCCGGTGCTCTCAACCTCAAACAAATTGCCGCCTCCCTGCAAGGCCAGGGGTTGGATCCGCTGCTGGCAGTCGCCATTGTGATGACGGTTATTGGATTCGGCTTCAAGGTGGCCGCTGTGCCCTTTCATCTCTGGGCTCCGGACGCTTATCAAGGGGCGCCAACGCCAAGCGCTGCCTTCATCGCGTCGGGTTCGAAGGTGGCCAGTTTTTTCATTTTCGCCAAAGTGATGATGCTCGGCTTTGCGGGCATGGAAGGAAGCGGAGCGTGGCGCAACTACATTCCCGGTTGGGTGCCAGTGATCGCCCTGGTTGCGGCTGCGTCGATGTTGCTCGGAAACCTGGCGGCGATTGCCCAAACCAGCGTCAAGCGGTTGCTCGCCTACTCGGCAATCGCGCACGCAGGCTACATGTTGCTCGGTGTGCTCGCGCATGATCAGCGAGGGGTCGCTTCGCTCGTTTATTATGCCGCGACCTATGGCCTGACCACGATCGGCGCGTTCGCGGTGGTGTCCGCCGTGAAGGGGGAGGAGGAGGAGGATCGGATTTCCGGGTTTGCCGGACTTTGCCGGCGCGAGCCACTCCTGTCTCTCTGCATGATGGTTTTCATGCTGTCGCTGGCGGGGATACCTCCGCTGGCCGGTTTCTTTGGAAAGTTCTACCTGTTCACCGCCGCGGTCGGCGCCGGCCCGAAGAGCCTGGGCCTGCTTTGGCTCGTCGTCTTTGCGATCGCCATGAGCGCGGTGTCGCTCTACTACTACTTGCAAGTACTCAAGCAAATCTATGTTGTCGATGCCCCTGCCCATGACCCGGTCGGTCGAGGCAGAGTCATAACCAAAACAGCAATCGTTTTGTTGGCGCTGGGAGTTGTGGTGATGGGTTGCGCGCCAGAATTGCTGCTGGGCAAATTGCTTCTCGCCCTCAAAGCAACCGGGATGAGTATCTGATCCAACATGCCGAGATGGAGGCCACCAGGCATGGACCAAATGTGGAACTGGCCAATGTGCGCCAGATGAGTCACTTTTTGTCATGGCTCACCGGACGTCGAAGAATCGAATCCAGAATGTGATCGGCGTGCTTCTAACGCCCGTTGTCTTTTACATGCTGTTCCGCTGGTTCGAAAATCAACAAGTCTATCAGCCGTCCGCCACGCTTCAGTTGAACGGCGACGCGCTCCGCCGTCCGTTCGAGAATGTCTACTTTCAAGATCGGCCCAAGCTCAACGGTGGGTTTTTTCCGGCAAATACGAATTCGCCGCGCGCGCACCTTGCGGTTCTCATCTGCCATGGCAACGCCGGCAACCTCAGCGGCGTCCGTCTCGATCACCGCCGACATGCGACCGTCC
>JBDTOW010000695.1:0-3410 GCA_039933075.1 Verrucomicrobiota bacterium
ATGGAAACGCGGCGCGTGGGGAAACGAAGATGTTTTTCTTTAGCCGGACCTGATCATAGTGCGCAACTGATCTGTGATTCAGAGCCGACCAAGCACCGAGCCGAGCGGCGTTTCGACTTGGATCAGGGCACAATTTGTACGCGATAGAGACGAGTGGTCCCGCTGGCGCCGCCTGGGTCGAGCACTTGCCGGCTGGAGCCGGTGCCGGCGAGAGTGCCGCCGAGTACCGTCCAGGAATAGGTGGGGAAAATATTATTGTATTCGATCTGGTAAGTCTTGCCCACAATCGAGTCGAAAGTGAGGGCAACGTCGCCTCCGATTTCCGCGGTCGAGGTGATGCATAACGCGCTAGTCGGATCAAGCGGGTTGGTTCCAGCGACAAACTCCTGGTAATTGGTAAAGCCGTCGCCGTCATCATCGCGATCGGCATCGCTCGCGTCGTTCGGATTCAATCCAAACGCCGCTTCAAAATCATCGGGCATGCCGTCGCCATCGGTGTCGGTGGGCAAGCCGATGGTGATGCTGAACTGCGTCGTGCTCGTGTCCACGCCGCCATAGGCTGTGCCGCCGTTGTCGTGGAGTTGGACCGTCACCGTTGCCGTGCCGCGCACGTTGTTTGCAGGAAGGAAATACAACGAGCCGGTGGGATCGATGGCGGGCTGGAAATCGAAGTAGCCCGGGCGATCGTTGCTGACAATGAAATTGAGCGCTTGTCCCGATTCGCTGGGCGGCCCGGCGCTCATCGCCGTGGCCCAACCGTGGATTATTTGCCATCCTGGGTTTTGTTCGACTGTTTGATCTGGCCCCTTGGCAAAGCTTGGCGGGACATTGGGCAGGAAATTCACATCGCCGGTAACGACCAGACGATCCAGACGAGTATCCGGGTCCCTCGCGCGGAAAAGGAGAGTGTGAGCTCCGCCACTTAAGGTAAAGATTCTCGGGTTGAGCGTGAGTGCAGAACCGCCCGCCCGTCCGGTGACCCGGCTCCACTGCCAGTGACTGGACCACGTATTCTCGGCGACGTCGTATACATCTTCTGTGCCCCCATCCACCGAGACAAAGAACGAGTCGTGAGCCGAAGAGCTGGCCAGCACACGGCACCAAATCACGTACTGACCCGCCGCCGGAATGTTCACGGTGTACGACACGCTGCCGGCCCCGCTTACCGGCGACGAGACGTACTGTCCGCCAGACGCCAATGGATCGGCCGCGAGTGTCATCGGCGAAGTGAGAGTTCCGGACTCGGCTTCCAAGCGAATCGCCGCCCCGTGCTCAAAGGCGCCAATGTCGGCGCCATTAATTGGCCGAGGAACACCGCGCTGATCCGTGTTCAAGCCACCGGTAGTTCCAGCGTCGATGGCCGGACTGCCTGGTAGCAGAGCCTGCGTGGGAGTAAAGCCGCCGTTATCCTGGACGGGACCGAGCACGGGGTCGATATCAAGCAGATTCCCGGTGGTAATTCCCGAGATGACCGTATCAGTAGTGTTTCCGATTAAATTATATCCTTGCGAGGTCAGTGTGCCAAAGAAGTCGGGCCCAGGCCCCGTAGTGATGTAGGGCCAGTGCTGGATCGAAAAATTGCCGGCGATGATCGTATTTTGGCAGTTCACCGTGCCCCAATTCATAACGCCGCCGCCTAAGGTGGGAGGTGACAATATGACTACCGCTGAATTACCAGTGATTGTGCAGTGGTTTAGATTTAATGTGCCTCCGTTGGCTATTCCGCCACCCTCGGAGTCAGAAACCTCATTATTACTCACAGTACAATTGTTTAATGTGAGCAGGGAGTCATTCAACAACCCTCCACCGGGACCGTGATTGGCACCTCCACCGCTATTTCCGTCAATGGTGCAATTGTTGGCCGTGGTTTGACCACCCTCATTCCAGATACCGGCTCCCAATTCACCGCTATTGTTACTCACCCTGCAATTGTTCAATACCAACGTTCCGTAATTCCATATTCCTCCGCCTCCGCGGTTGGATGTATTTCCAATGATCTCGGAGTTTGACAGCGTCAGCGAACCGAGATTGTTTATTCCCCCAGCCGTGCCCGTGAGAGCCAACTCAGCCCCATCGGTAACAGTCAAACCGGTGATACTAACCGTCCCGCCGGAAACCGTAATGACGACACCTGACTGATTTCCATCAACGATGCTGATTCCTGCTCCGGCTCCTTGCAGGGTGATATCCTTGTTGATGATCACATTTTCAAAATACGTCCCCGCAGGAATCACAACCGTGTCGCCGGGAGCGGCAGCGTCCACGAGGTTTTGAATAAACTGCGCTTGTAACTGCGAAGCTGTCACGAGTCCGACTGCAAGAAGCATGATAGAGACTTTCATAACAAATGACTTGATTAGGGTTTAGCGCGCACGCGCGATAGCACAGGGACGTCATCGGAGGGCGCAAAATTCATCCAGAAAAAGCGCGAACGCAATCTTGTGCCATAAGAAATGATGGCCGTTCTCAATTTTAACGCCGGCGGTTTCCTTATTACTTTGCTCGTTCAATCCGTGAGACCGCGCTAATTGGGTTCGCCCATCCTGCAATCGGCTTCAAGGCGCGACAATGCGGTAGAACCTTTGACCGATGTTCGCGACTCTTGATTCCTCGAACACAATCGCTGGCTGGTCGCTCACGAAATCGGCCCAGGCAGTCCAATCCACCAGGTTGGTCGAAGTTTGGATGACGTAGTGGCGTCCGGTTTCGCAGCGTATTTCGATGCCCATGGTTCCATCGCGCTGCCGCACGATGTTCAGGCTCGGTTGAGAGCGAATCAGCGTGGACAAATCAGCGGAAATTTCGCTCTGCACGATTTGTGTGTCCGCTCCAAGTGCGTTCTTCGTCGAATTATCATCGCCCCCTAAAGTCGACGGTGCGGCATAGTGAGCTGGTCGCAAGGCGGAGTTGCCGATGCCGGGGGCGGCTTGAACGCTTCCGGTGTGTTGGAGCCCATGCCGGAACATTGGCCACGGCGTATTCGCCAGGGGACCATCACCGGGCACCGTGTAAAGATTGTGATCGTATGAGCCGAAGTAAATTGTTCCGTCCGGCCCTATCGCCGGCGAGCTTTCGATGCCGTCTCCAACCGCAAACGCCCACCGCTTGGTCCCGTCTGGATTGATTGCATAGAACGTACTGTCCAATGACCCGACGTAAATCGTCCCGTCGGCCCCAATCGCGGGGGAGGAGAAAATAGCGTCGCCGGTTGCGAATTCCCAGCGTTTGGTTCCATCCGGATTGATCGCGTAGAGTTTTTGATCGAACGAACCGACATAAATCGTTCCATCGCTCGCGATGGTCGGCGAAGAAATCACTTCGGCGCCGGTCTTGTATTCCCAGCGCTTGAGACCGTTGGTGTTCACCGCGTAGAGTTTTCCGTCATGCGATCCACAATAAATGACACCATT
>JBDTOW010000696.1:0-3409 GCA_039933075.1 Verrucomicrobiota bacterium
TCGCCGACATCGAGAAACTCGTCAACGAACGCATCCTCGAAAACGCCGGCGTCTCCTGGACAGAAGTCCCCTACCCCGACGTGAAGACCCGCAAAGACGTGCTGCAATTCTTCGGCGACAAATATGGCGAGATCGTCCGCGTCGTCCAAATCGGCGGCCACGCCGCGAAGTTGGACGGCTACAGCATGGAATTGTGCGGCGGCACGCACACCCGCGCCACCGGCGAAATCGGCCTGTTTCGCATCCTCGGCGAGAGCGCGATTGCCGCCGGTGTCCGCCGCATCGAAGCCGTCGCCGGCCTCGAGGCCTACCGTAAAGCCACCGACGAAGTTGCGCTCATCAAAACTCTTGCGGGCAAAGTGAACTCGCCCGTTCACGAATTGGATAAAAAGATCGAAGCTTTGCTCGAGCATCAAAAGCAGCTCGAAAAAGCGCTGAACACGGCGCAGCAGAAGGAGGCCGCCAACACAGCGAAGGCGCTGTTGGCCAAAGCGCAATCCATCGAGCCGGCGGTTTCACAACCGCCGCTTCGGTCCATCATTGAAAACCTTGGTGTGGCGGACGGTGACTATTTGCAGGCCGTTGCCGATGCACTGAAAGGTCAGTTCAAGGGCGTACTCGTTCTCGGCGGCGTGAACCATGGAGCGGTCGCGCTGTTGGCGAGTGTGTCGCCGGAATTCACCGCGAAAGTTCAGGCGGGAAAGATCATCCAAACCATCGCGCCCATTGTGGGCGGCAAAGGCGGCGGCAAACCGGACAGCGCCCGCGGCGGCGGCAAGGACGCCACCAAACTCGACGAAGCGCTCGCAAAGGCAAAGACGTTGTTGACCGGCGTCTGACCTTGCGGAGGTAGGGACGCCGCGCTGCGGCGTCCCCGCGCCGTGCAGACGCGGAACTGGCGCTTCTCCGAGCGACGGATGCGTGGTCCTGGCTACGGCGTGTTCCGCCGCTGAACGCGGCGGGGACGGCGCAGCGCGCCATCCCTACCATTGTTTCGCCGCTCTCGGCAGCAATGGTTATGAACTCACTGTCTGACCCCACAGCGGTTTGCTGCAGCCACATTGCTCCTTGCGTTTGGGTGGATTGGCAAGCTACACCATCGACGTGCGCAAGCTTTTCGGTTGGCTTCCTAAATCACGCTGGAAACGTTACGTCGTGGTGACGTTCATAGGCGGATTTGCATTGCTTGTGATGTTGGTCATCGGCGGTTACTTCCTTTGGCGGATACCGAAGATCCAATCGTTGCTTATGACAACGATGTTCAATTTTCAATTGCATCAACCACTCGAAACACCTCCCTCGCCGTCGCTGTCGCCGGAAGCCGCCGCCGGATTATCGACGAACGCCACGACGATGCTCTCCGCCGCCGAGCTTTTTCGGCCAACCAACATCTGGGCAGTCCACCTGCGTTTTACTTCGAACGAATGGTCCGCTCTCGGGCCGAAAAGCGTTCCGCCAATTTCCGGTTTTATCCATCCTGACGGCAGCCCGATTCTGCGCAATACCAACGCCTCCCGTGCAGGGATTGCCGGCGTGCTCGGCATCGACTTGCCGTGGTCCCAGGCCGGCGTGGAATTCGCGAGCATCGTTTTCACGAATGTAGGCGCGCGCTTCAAGGGCAACGGCACGCTTCTGGGCGCGCTGCGCACCTATAAGCGATCGTTCAAGATCGATCTCAACAAATACGCCAAATCACAGCAACTCGCCGGTCGGACAACGCTCAACTTCGGCAATCTCTCGGCCGACTTCTCCTTTCTTAGCGACGCGCTCGCTTACGAGTTTTATCGCGATGCCGGCGTGCCCGCCTCGCGCACGGCCTTTGCGCGGCTCTTGCTGACGATTGACGGCCAATTCGAGGGACGGCTGCTCGGCCTTTACGTGATGGTGGAAAATCCCGACGCGGAATGGGCGCGCGAACAGTTCGGCGTGGACGGCATCGCGCTCTACAAACCCGTAACCTACGAACTCTTCAAGGACCTCGGTAATGACTGGAAGGCTTACGAGGGCATCTACGATCCCAAGACGAAAACGAAAGCAAAAGACCAACGCCGCGTGATCGAACTCGCGAAGTTTGTTACTGCCGCCAGCGACAGCGACTTTGCCGGGCGCGTCGGCGAGTTTATCGATCTCGACGAGTTTGCCCGGTTCCTCGCCTGCCAAGTGGTTCTGTCGAACTACGACAGCATCCTGGACAACGGCCAGAATTTCCTGCTCTACCTCGACTCGCGAAATGACAAGTTTGGTTTTATCCCATGGGACCTGGACCATTCGTGGGGCGAGTTTCCCATGATTGGCACAGCCGATTTACGGGAGCGCGTGAGCCTCTGGCATCCGTGGGTGGGCGAAAATCGTTTTCTCGAACGCATGCTGACGGCGGAACCTTTTCGTGAGCGTTACCGGCGGGAAATTGAGCGGCTGCTGGCGACGCTGTTCGTGCCCGAACGTTTGAATCGGCGCCTGGAGGAACTGGCCGCGGTGGTCCGCCCGTTCATCGCGGAAGAGTCCACCAACCGGCTGGCAAAATTTGAAATCGCCATCACCGACAAATGGAGCGACGGCTCGCGCGATGGGAATCCGTTCGATCCGAATCGTCCGGTGTTTCAGCTCAAGCGGTTTTTCGGCGCGCGCGCCGAGTCGGTCAAGCGCCAACTCGAGGGTAAAGCTGCCGGAGCTGAGCTGGCACGGACGCCACCGAGATAAGTCACCGTCCTTGCGATCGCGCTTTCTCCTGGATCTTCTCGACAAAATCGACGGCCTTTCTGCCGATCACGCGCCAGTCCAGTTCTGCTTTGACGCGTTGACTGGCTGCGGCGGTCAGGGCGTGTCGATTTCCCGCAGGCTCTTCGAACCAGCTTAGAATTCTTTCGCCGAAACTCCGGCCGTCGAATCCGGAAAATCGGACAAGTGGTTCGCAGCCAAAATATCGCAACGCACTTTTCAATGGTGTGCAAACCACCGGCAACCCCAAGGCGAGATACTCGACTGTCTTGGCGACGAAAGCGCAGTGCGTGCCGGTGGACGCCTCGTACGGCACGATGCCGAGCGCGGCGGGTTCCAATTGTCTCGCCACCTCGGTGTAAGGAACAAATCCAGTGCACTCAATCTGCGCTCGAGGAACCCGTCGCTCGACCTGCGCTAGAAGCTTTCCCAGCGCCGGCGTCTTTCGGCCGACAAATCGAAAAACGCTATCCGGGCGTTTGCTCGCAACGAGGACAATCGCTTCCTCCGCGATCGGGCCTAAATGATGATGATCGAACGACCCGTGCATCACGATCAGCGGTGGCTTCTCCAGTAGCGGCGAAGCACCTGGTTCCTTTCGCGTGAACAGATCCGCGTCGAAGCCGTAGTAAATAGGGAGAATACGCGTCCTGGGATAGCCGGCCTCGGCGAAATAATCCGCCAGCGTGTC
>JBDTOW010000697.1:0-3405 GCA_039933075.1 Verrucomicrobiota bacterium
TGCGTCCCTCACCGACCCCACTCGTTGTTTCAGCCAGACTCAGTACCGCGCGTCGAAACACTTCACCCCGGTCCTGATAGTTCTGAAACATGTCAAAACTGGAGCAAGCCGGTGAAAGCAAAACAATATCGCCAGAAACCGCTCTTTTGGTCGCTTCGGAAACTGCTTCTAACAACGAAGCCACCAGAGTGCAAGGAGTAAAAAGACTCCACGCCGCGCGAATCTTTTCCCGCGCTTCACCCAATAAGAATGCGCCCTTCACTCGCTGCGACAAAAGCGGCCCGATATCGTGGAAAGTGAATCCTTTGTCCCTTCCGCCGGCGATCAACCAAATGTTCGGTTCGCCGGGCTCGGACCAAGGAACCGCCAGCAGAGCTTTGTGGACGGCATCGAGATTGGTCGCTTTGGAATCGTTGATGTACGTGACGCCGTTGATCTCCGCAACGCGTTCGCAGCGGTGGGGCGCTGGGGCATAACTTTTCAAAGCGGCGACCATCTCATCCAGCGGGACACGCAAGACTCGCCCAACGGCGAGAGTCGCCATCAGATTTTCCGCGTTGTGGGGACCGGACAACTGGCACTCATCGATGTCCAGCAACGGCCCGGACCACTCCGGCAGCCGGCTGATTAGTAATCCGCGGTCGAGGTAAATATCGGCTCTCCGGTCGGCCGCGCTGAAAGTGATGATCTTGGAGGGAATCGTTAAATTCAATGAACGCAACTGAGCCAGGGCCTCGCTTTGAATGACCGCCCAATCGTACGGCTGCTGGTTCATGAAAATCCGAGCCTTGGCCTTGGTGTAGTCCGCCATGGTCGGATAGCGGTCGAGGTGGTCGGGAGTAAGGTTGAGCATCACCGACACGGCGGGCCGGAAAAACCCGATGGTCTCCAGTTGAAAGGAGCTGACCTCCAAAGTCAGGATATCGAGTTCTTTCGTCTGATCGACCACCGCGCACAGCGGCCGGCCGATATTTCCGGCCGCGATGGTTTTTCGGTTGGCATGGGTGAGCATCCGCTCGATCAGTTCGGTCGTAGTGGTCTTGCCGTTAGTGCCGGTAATGGCGACGTTCAGGCAAAGGGACTGTTGGTAGCCTAATTCCAATTCACCAATTAGCGGCACCCTGCGCTCTTTGACTTCCCGCACCAGGCGTGACTCGCACGGAACGCCGGGACTCAAGACGGCCAGATCAAATGTCTGATCTGGAAGTGTCTCAACTCCGAGTCGCACGACAACCTCCAGTCTGCTCAATCGCTCGCCCTCGAGTCTTAGATTCCCATTGTCGGCGCTGTCGATGGCGGTAACGCGGGCGCCCCGAGTGCGCAACAGTTCGCAAGCCGCCAGGCCGCTCGTACCGAGACCGATCACTAAAACCTGTTTGTAGGTCAATTCATGCATCTTTCAGGAACCCGCAGCTTGACTCACCTCAGCTTTAACGTGCTCAACGCCACAACCCCGCAGAGCACGCACAAAATATAGAAGCGCATTACGACTTGCGACTCATACCAGCCCTTCTTCTCAAAGTGATGGTGCAAGGGTGCCATCAGGAAAATTCGTTCACCAGCGCCGTAACGCAGCTTCGTGTACTTGAACCAGCCTTTCTGCAGCATCACCGACACCGCTTCCGCCACGAACACGCCGCCGGCGATCACCAGCACCAGCGGTTGATGGATCAAAACGGCCATAATCCCTAACGCGCCACCCAATGCAAGTGAACCCGTATCCCCCATAAAAACCTGCGCCGGATGGCAATTGAACCAAAGAAACCCAAGTCCCGCCCCAATCATTGCGGCGCAAATCACCGTCAACTCGCCAGCACCCGCCACGTAAGGTACTTGCAGGTAAGCCGAGAACTTCATGTTCCCAGCAATATAGGTCATAATTAGAAACACGAATGATACGATCAACGTGCAGCCGATCGCGAGCCCGTCCAGACCGTCGGTCAAATTAACGGCGTTTGAACTGCCCACGATCGTCAGGATCGTTATCAGCAAACCCAACGCAACCGACCAGGGCATATTGAACGGCAAAGGATGCTTGTAGAACGGCACCATGATTTCACTAATCAACTTGCTCGTGGTTGGCAGCCACCAGAGATAAAGTCCGATGAAGAGAGCGAGCAACGTTTGGATCCAGAGTTTGACGTGGGATTTCGCGCCGCGATTGCTTTGCTGGGTAATCTTCGCATAATCATCATAGAAACCGAGTCCGGCCAGGACCAGGACCGCTACCAAAGTCAGTTCAACCAGTGCGTTCCATTGGGTCCAGAGCAAGGCGGACAGATAGAGCACGGTAATAATCAAGACTCCCCCCATCGTTGGAACCCCTTTCTTGCTCAGGACACGCGCCACCATGCCGCCACTTTCCTCGGCTTTGTCCAAATAGTTTTGTCCAAATCTCAATTGTTTCAATAACTCAATCACCTTCGGCCCCAGCCACAGACTCAATAACAGGGCGGTCACGGCGGCGCCGGCACACCGGAAACTGATATAATGGAACAGACGCAGCGGTGAAAGCGAATCTGCCCAAGCACTGCCTTCGGCCTGTTTCAATAAGTACTGGCTTAACAGATAAAACATGGGGTCAGTCATGCCGGTGCGTCGGCGGCGCCGGAGTCCTCATCGCGTCCCAGTCCTGCCACCCGGCGAGCCGCCCCAGAAATCCTGGCACGCCAGCTTCCCGGGCGTGTTGCGCCGGATTTTTTTCTCGTGGCGGCAGCCGTTTTGTCCGCGTCGATGAGTGCCAGTTGCGTCGGCTTCTCAACCTATTGGGAGTTTTAGGCATGCTCATCAGCGTTCACTTCGATCCTGCTCGTTTGCGATTTTTTTCGCGACTGCTTTTTCGTCGCCGCGCAGAATAATTCCAATCCTTTCGAGGCGAGCAGCACGTGAAGCCTTCAATAAAACTACATCGCCGGATCTCACGAACTCCTTAACCGCGTGGGCGGCTGATTCGACGTCGCCGAATTCGGTTGCCCGAGTCAAGCCAGCCGCGCGGGCCGCTCCGGCCACCACCGGCGCCATCCGGCCGACGGCGAACAAATGATCGACGCCCAATTGGGCGGCGCTTCGACCGATTTCCGCGTGCGCATCGAGTCCATATTCCCCCAGCTCGGCCATATCGCCCAGCACCGCGATCCGGCGTCCGGCGCAAGGGAAATCATTCAGTGTTTGAAGGGCCGCATTCATCGAATCAGCGTTTGCATTGTAACTGTCATCCAGCACTTGAACACCATTGGTTTCCCACAATTGCAACCGCATCTTGGGTGGCTGGCAGTCGGCCAGGCCTTTCTGAAGCTCCTCCCGACTCAGTCCTAGTTCTGCACCGACTGCCAAAGCGAAAAGCGCATTGACGGCTTGCCCGACATCTTTCGATCATTTCAATTAACTTTAGGACCTAGAGACTTT
>JBDTOW010000698.1:0-3405 GCA_039933075.1 Verrucomicrobiota bacterium
GTCCGACGATCCGCGGGAGGCGATTGGGATCTCTTCACCATGCGCCCGGATGGTTCGGACGTGCGAAACCTCACGAACACCCCTCAGTTCAACGAAGGCTTGCCTCGATTTTCCCCGGATGGCAACCAAATCCTCTACCGGCGTTTACCCGTCGGCGAGCGATTCGACAACAACCGCCACGGCCTGCAAGGCGAACTTGTGTTTGCGAACAACGATGGGAGCGCCGTCAGAGTCTTCGGGAAAGAGGGCGAGTTTCCCTGGGCTTCCTGGTCGTCCGAGGGCAAAGAGATCGTCTGCCTCTACCCGCGAGGAATTGAATTTTACGACCTCGCCACCAGGAGGCTCGCAGCCCGTCTGGATCGCAACGGCATCTTTCAGCAAATCACTTGGTCCCCGGACGGCAAGTGGCTCAGCGGAGTAGCCAATTCGTTCGGAACGGGCTGGTCAGTTGTCCGGATGGACGCGGTCACCGGGACGATCAACCCGGTCAGCAAGGTGGATTGTTGCACCCCCGATTGGTTTCCCGACTCCCGGACAATGATTTATTCGAGCCGGCCGCACGAGTGGACACAGCTTTGGATGGCGGACGGCGAGGGAAAGGAGCGCCGACTCGTTTATGCGGAGGACGGTCGTCATATTTATGGCGGCTGTGTTTCACCGGACGGCAATTACGTCCTCTTCACTGGCAACAAGGAAGAAGACGGCGACCCCAAAAACGCTGGTGCGCCAATGGGCCTGTTGAGGTTGCGCGCTGCTCCGGCAATTACCGGCGCAAGCCCGGCGGCGCGCAAAGAGCACCCTGGCGCAAACGACGGCCCGGTGCTCGCTCTGCCCGCCGGGTGGGAGCCCCACTGGACTTCAGCCAAACCGGAGGCGCCAAAGTGAAGTTCCTGCGCCACTCCTTTCGGATTCATCTAAGCACTGCCGCGGCGCCAGCCCGGATATTTCATGACCATTTCTGCCGAGACTTACGAAATGGAGGTAGGGACGGCGCGCTGCGCCGTCCCCGCCGCGTTCAGCGGCGGAACACGCTTCGCCCAGGGCAACGAATGCATCGCTCGGTGAAACGCCAGTTCCGCGCCTGCACGGCGCGGGGACGCCGCGGCGCAGCGTCTCTACCTCCACGTCCCTCTCTTCCACTTCGCGGAGGCGTCGGCTCCGCAGGCTTGGGGGCGGTGTTGAGATGGATCCAGTCCGTTCTATTAATATTATGCGTCGCCGGTCTAACCGCATGCGGCAGGACCGATCGTGCTCCCTCACCCGAACTGGCGACCAACGGCACCGTGGAAGTCACGGCGAAACTCACCACGATTGGCGGAGAGTTTCCGCCCAACAAACTCTATGACTACGTGTTCGTGATGAAATACCACGTGCTCAAGGTCCATCGCGGGACCGTCGAAAGCGACGACTTCTTTGTCGGTCACTACAACCCGCTCAAGCCGCGTGCCACCGCGCAAGACAAGTTCTCCGGCAAGGTGGGTGGCAACGTGGAACGTTTCCAGGCCGGCGACGTGCATCGCATGGCGCTCGAGGCTCCGCTCGACCAACTCTTCATGGGCGGCATCATCGACAAACACATCAAGGAGAAGGGCACGCGGTACCGGGCGATCTGGACCGACCGCGCGCGGGAATAGGATGGTCTTCAGTTCGCATATTTTTATTTTCTACTTTCTGCCCTTTGCGCTGTTGCTTTACTACGCCGCGCCTCGTTCTCTCCGAATGCCGGTCCTCACGTTTACGAGCTATGCGTTCTATGGCTGGACCAACCCGTGGTTCGTTTTGCTGATCCTTTGGGCTACCCTGGTTGATTTTTGCTGCGGCAATTTGATTTACGGGCACTGGCAGCTCATCAGGCCCGTGAGTCGCGATGAAACCGGCGAGCCGCGCGCTTCGACGGCGCAGCGGAAATTATTCCTGATCGTTTCACTTGTGAGCAACGTCGGAATGCTTTGCTTCTTCAAGTATTTCATGTTTGCGGAGGAAAATCTCAATCGGCTGCTCGTCCTGTTCGGAAAAGAACAGATGGATATTCTGGTTGTTCTTCTACCCGCGGGGATCTCTTTTTATACGTTCGAATCGATCAGCTACAACCTGGACATCTACTTTGGCCGAGCCAAACCCGCGAGTGTGTGGGTGCGGCGTGCGTTCGAAAGCAGCGGCGGCGTGCCACATGGTTTTTGGACGAAGTTCAAATTGGAGCTTAAGGCCCTGAACGCGTTCGCTTGTTACATCACGCAATTTCCACATCTCGTCGCGGGACCGATTATCCGTTACCAGGACATGGAGCGGCAGTTGCACGAGCGCTCGCACTCAGTGGAAAAATTTGCGCGTGGAGTTTTCTTCTTTGCCCTCGGACTTGGGAAAAAAATTCTCCTCGCCAATTCGGTCGGCGAGCTGGCCGACGCCGCCTTTCGCGCGGAATCGCTCCATTGGCTTGACGCCTGGTATGGATTGTTTGGCTACGCCTTCCAGATCTACTTCGACTTCTCCGGATACTCGGACATGGCGATCGGACTCGGCCTCATGTTCGGCTTTGAGTTCGCCAAAAATTTCGACTCGCCTTACAAATCTCAAAGCATCACGGAATTCTGGCGGCGCTGGCACATTTCACTGTCCACCTGGTTGCGGAACTACCTATACTTTCCGCTCGGCGGGAACCGAAAAGGCGAAGCTCGAACGTATCTCAATCTCCTGATCGTGATGGTGCTCGGCGGATTCTGGCATGGCGCGTCGTGGAACTTCCTGGTCTGGGGCTCGATTCATGGAGTGTGGCTGGCTTTCGAGCGCGTGTTGGGAAAAACGAGCGCGTATGCGAAATCACCGCGTCCGCTCCGTGTGGCGCTGACCTTTCTCATCGTGAACCTCGCCTGGGTCTTTTTCCGGGCCGATGACCTGCCTGCCTCAATTCGCTATCTTTCGTCTCTGTTCAATCTGAACGGCAGCGCGGACGTGAACGCCCTGCTGTTGCGCGCCGTCTTTTACGATCCAGGCCATGTCTTCGCCATGCTGACGGCGGCCGGCCTCGCGTTTTTTGGGGTTCAAACCTGGGACCTCTCCCGGAACGTCACGCCGCTGCGCGCCTCGCTGGCCATGGGAGTATTTGCCTGGTCAGTGGTAGCCATGAGCACGCAAGCGTTCAATCCGTTTCTCTATTTTCAGTTTTAACCAAGAATATTTCAGTTGATGAACACAGAAGTAATTCTTTTCATGAACCTCAAGGTAGGCCGAGCAGTCCTCTGCGCGCCGACGCCTGCAATCACGCTCTCCGGTGGTGCAAAGGACGGCGCGCACGGAGTAACGCGCCCTCCCGCGGCCAGGCGGTTCATGGCCCCGATGCGAGTCCGATCTTGGAGGCTGAAGCTCTGCATGAACCTGGTAGGGCTGCGCTGCCGCGCAGCCCACTTC
>JBDTOW010000699.1:0-3401 GCA_039933075.1 Verrucomicrobiota bacterium
CTTGCCCAACTCGATGGGAAAATCAAATTGCACGACAAGCAGAGCGAACGGGACGATCGCGAGCTCGCGATTGACAAGGTTGGCGTTCGCGGCCTGCGCTTTCCCATTCAGATCCGGGACAAAGCGCGTTCGACGCAAAACACGATTGCCACGATCGGGATGTACGTTGATTTGCCCAAGGAATTCAAAGGAACTCACATGAGCCGGTTCATCGAAGTGTTGAACGCGCATGGCAGCATGGTCCACGTGGAGAACATCACGGACATCCTCTACGCGATGCAGCTCAAGCTTAAGTCGGACTGCGCGCATCTCGAGATGGAGTTTCCATTTTTCCTGGTAAAGAAGGCGCCGGTTTCAAGGCAGGAGAGCGTCATGGATTACACCGCTCGATTCGATGCGACGGCCTGCGGTAACGACATCGATTTCGTGCTCACGGTGATCGTGGGTGTCACGACGCTCTGCCCATGTTCGAAGGCCATCAGCAAATACGGTGCTCATAACCAGCGCGGCAACGTCACCGTGCAAATCCGATCGCGCAAGGCGATCTGGATCGAAGATTTGATCGCGATCGTGGAAAGCTCAGCGAGCAGCGAACTTTACTCCTTGCTGAAACGCCAGGACGAAAAAGCCGTGACGGAACGCGCGTATGAGAACCCGGTTTTCGTCGAGGATCTGGTCCGCAACGTCGCGCTGAAGCTGAATGCGCACCCCGACGTAACCTGGTATAAGATCGAAGCCGAAAACCAGGAAAGCATTCACAGTCACAACGCCTATGCCTGTATTGAAAAAGGTTGAAACCTGGTCAAATTGACGACCTGTTCGGCATGTCATACTTTGAGCGATGAGTCGCAGGGCGCTTCGTTCAAAGGTTTTCACTTTTTCCCTTATCATTCCGCTCGCGCGCTCCGCCCGCTCGGCGGAAAAACAGGCGCTCCTTGCCCCAGTATTCCAAACAGTGGCGCGAACAACTGGATCGATCGAGTTCATCTGGAGGGCGGCGGCGGGACTCATGTATCAAATGCAGTATACGACTGATTTGAATCCAATCGTTTGGAATAACTTAGGCAGCCCCGTCGCTCCGACCAACGGCACCGTGACCGCAACCGATACGATCACTGCTTCCCGGCAGCGATTCTATCGAATCGTTGAGCTCCCATGATCGACATGAACGGCTTCTCGCAGCGGTCATGGTTTCGGCTCGATTCTGTGATCACGTCAGCCGGGTGTGTTGCGGCGGTCAGCTTGCTCCTCTCGGGGTGCGCCCAATCCCAGAATGGCGGCCGTTTCGCGAGCTGGGAAGGATTTCCTCGAGCCGAGGTACCTTCGATACTCACCGGTCCGGTCAGCGTTCTGTTGACTAATGCAGCGGGTTTCAGCGCGCACGTGACTGTCATGCAAAACCCGGCGACGCGAACGAACGTGCCCGCGCGCTCCGGCAACCTGGTGGCTCAACAAGGTCATCTTTTTTGGGCACCAAACGACCTCAACTCTCGTTCCAGCAAGGGTGCCGATCTCAATCTCAGTTACATCTGGAATGTGAGTGACAACAGCGGCTATGTCATAAGCGATGCATTGCAAGGTTACGCGCCCGTTAACTTCTCGCTGCGTTACACCAATCTGCTGGTCACGCCGAGTCCGGAAAACTCCCCCGCGGAAAAGCTCGAGGGCCACCGGTGTGCTTTGGAGCAAATCACAGTTTTCTCGAGCGACGGGACGGCACATCGATTCAAAACCTGGCGCGCCGCGGACTTGAACGGTTTGCCATTGAAGATTGTATCAGCGGACGACGACAACGGAACAACCGTGCTGCTTTCTCAGGTCCGGCCGGAAAGGCCACCGGCGGACGCTTTCGAGGCGCCAAACGGTTTTACTCGGTATGAAAGCGCCGAAGCAATGGTGAACGAACTCATGCGCCGAGGGCGAGGGATCAAGGGCTCCACAGAAGGCCAAAGCTTTCAAGGCGCTCCAAGCAGCTATCGCGGACGGCGGCCGGGGAGCTCTTCCCAAAAGGCGGAGTGAACCGGCATGCTGATCGGGCCCGTTGGCGACGAAGGTAGCAGCTCGCCTGCGCGGGAGTCCTTCCTCGTCGTGGGTCGCCAGCGAAGGGACTGTCCGGTGCTTAGTAACTTCGCACGGCGTGTGCCCGGATTATGCCGCGAAACTTGAGCACGAAGCGCGCTGCTTCACGCCAAAACTACCGGCGTGAGATCGTCATCGCTGAATGGATGGCAAGCCGGTTTCAATTTGAGCCAGCACCAGTTCCTGCATTTGAGGGGAAAATCATCGAGTTGCGATTGACAAACAGGTTGCGTGAACAGATTTTCGGCAGGGAAACAAACGCATTTTGAAACGCCACCTCACAATCTTTGCGGCTCACAATGAAGCGGTCTTCTGATTTTGGTTTATTTCTTTTGTTCGTGGCGGGGATGCTGATGATCCGAATTCACGCTACTGCGCAGAGTTTTGGTGTTTCGGTAACCAGCTCGGCGGATTCCGTCCAGGTGGGCAATACACTCAACTATACCATTACCGTAACGAACCTCAGCTACCTGAATGGGCCCTCCTTTAGCGTGTTTATTACCAACGTCCTGCCCGACTCGGTGCGGTTGATCGGCACCAACGCCACCCAGGGCTTTATCTCAACCAGTGGCCAGGTGGTTATTCTGGAGATCCCGTCCTTCAATATTGGCGGAGTTGTCCAGTTGGCGGTGGACGGCCGGCCAACGGTAGTCGGAACCATTACCAACAACGTCAGCGTTGGCGCTGCCGGCGTCGACACCATCATTGTGTCGGTGGTGACCGAAGTGTTCACGGCGCAAACAGATCTCGCCGCAAGCTTGACGGTTTTTCCATCGGGAGTCCTGGTCAACGACTGGTTTGCTTACACGGTCGGAGTGACCAATCAAGGGACGAACCTCGTGCCGAATGTGGTGCTCAGCAACAACCTGCCTGCCGACTTGAAATTGATCAATGTCACGCCCACGAACCGGGCGTACACTTTCACGAACGGCAGTCTGGTATTCAGTCTGACCACGTTGGCCGCGGGCGGGTCTGCCACTTTCCAAGTAACCGTTCAACCCACCAATGCGGGCACGGTGACGCTTTCCGCGAATGTCAGCTCCGCCGGACTGATTGATAGTAACCCCGCCAACGACACCGCCTCCACCAACGTCACTGTCGGATCGTTTCTTTCCGGCCAACTCGCACCCGGAATCATTTCGGCACAAAAGTACGACCCGCAAACCGGACTGATGACGCAGACCATTGGGTTGACCAACATTGGCCCGACTGAAATTTCTTCCGCGCGCGTCTTCGTCGCCGGATTTTCAAACCAATTGTTCAATGCAGCCGGCACCAACAACGCCAATCCCTTCGTCGTGTATGGCGGAACGCTGATGCCC
>JBDTOW010000700.1:0-3396 GCA_039933075.1 Verrucomicrobiota bacterium
CCAGCGGCCCCACACTTAACACCGCCATCGAAATCGTCAGGCCAATCACCAGGAAGAGCAGGGCGTCCCAAAAGGCAACGTTCTTCTTGAGAGTAACGGCCATTTCGCGATCGAAAGAGACCAGGAGAAATTCCTTCCGAAAAAGGAAGAAGACCAAAACCACCACGCCGAAGGTCGCCACCGTGCGGCGCAAATCCGCATTCGAAACGGAGATAATTTCACCTTTGAGCATGTCGAGCAGTCCATGTTCGCCCAGGGGATTCGTGACCAGGAGCAGGATGCTCCAGGCGCCCGCCAGCACGTAAACCGTGCCGAGGCGTGCTTCGACAGAACCGCCACCCTTGCGCATCAGAAGTGATAGAAGCAGGATGGTGGGGAGAGTAAAGAGAGTCGAGCCAATGAATGCCAAACTGTGCTCCTGTTCGTGCATGTGTGGAATAACTCCCCAGGCTTGAAGGGAGAAAGCGAAAGCTATTCCGCAGGAAGAAACCTGAGGAAGAGCCACGCCCATGAAAATGAGCCGCCGCAACGTCAGATAGACTCCCACGAGCGGACAGACCAGGCCGACCAACAGGCTGATGTAAATCGAATTGCGGAGCAGAAAGTCGGGACTGAGGATTTCGCGGAGCGTGTCCATATCAACGGAACTCCAGGCTGAGAAGCTCCTCGATCTTGTCCTTGGTCAACAATTCACTGACTGGCCCGTGGGCCATCTTCCCATCGTGCAACCAGATGACTTCCTCGGCGTATTGCCGGACGGTGGTCAGGTCGTGGCTGACGAGAAGCACGGTAAGGTTATGTTGCGCGTGAATCTGTTTGAGCACCTCCATGACAGCTCGCGTGGCCGAGGCGTCGATGCCGGCGGTCGGTTCATCGAGCAACATAAAGTCTGGTTTCGTCGCCAGCGCGCGCGCCATCAATACGCGCTGTTTCTGCCCGCCGGAGAGCTGGGAGAAAAGTTTGGAACCGAAGCCAGTCGCGCCGGTTTCGGCCAGACATTGATGCGCAAATGCCCGCTCGGTTTTGTTGATGAATCGTCCGGGGCGCACTCGGCCGCACGCCGCCATCAGCACGACCTCGAAACCGGAAAGCGGATAAATGGGATCGAGGGATTGGTGTTGCGGCATGTAACCCAGCACGGGTGTCCGGCCATTGATAGGATTGTGAACGATCTGGCCCCGCAACGGCCGCAGAATGCCCAGAATTGTTTTAAGCAGAGTGGATTTCCCGGAGCCATTCGCGCCGAGCAATCCGGTAAAACTGCCGCGCCGAAGGCTGAGATTGACATCCGCTAAAACGACCAGGCGGCCATAACCGACCGTCAGGTGTTCGAGAGTTAGAACGGATTCTTCGGTCACTTCGGCTCCTTCAATGCGGCTGCGATTTGAGCCACAGCGTAATCGAAGAGGCTGATGTAGTCTTTAACTTTTTCATTACCACCCACTGACGTCGGCAAAAGCAACAGTTTGGCGCCGATCGCTTGCGCGACGTATTCGGGCGTTTTATGGGGACGGAACGGTTCAATCATCACCAGTTTTGCGCCCACCGCTTTCAGTCGTGGAATCAAGGCGTTGATATAGCTGGGCGACGGCTCGATGCCTGGTTTGGACTCAATCGTTCCGGCCAGCTCCAGACCAAACCGTTCCAGAAAATAGTCGAACGATTTGTGATAAGTTACGACCTTGGTGCCGCGATATGGCTCCAGCAACTTGGTCCATTCAGCGAGTTTTTTATCCACACGCTCGTTGAACTTTTGCAGATTGCCTTGATAAACCGCCGCGTTGGCCGGGTCGAGCCGGCTGAAAGTCTGTGACACCGATGTGGCAATGGTTTTTCCGTTTACCGGGTCTGTCCAGTAATGCGGGTTGCCCAACGGATGAACATCACCCATGGAACGATCCACCGGGCCGGTTGGGACTTCCAGCAGCCGGACGCCGCGTGACACAATTAAGTGTCCTGGCGCATCCGACAGGATTTTAGCATTGCGCGCGCCATTGACCAGCGGTGGCAACCAGCCGATTTCCAGTTCAGCGCCGCCTTCGATGAGCACATCGGCCTGGTTAAGCACGCGGACGTAGCTTGGCCGGGCATCGACGAAGTGCAGGTCCTCGGTGCCTCGGGCGATGGCGGTGACTTTGACCTTGTCGCCGCCGATTTCCTGGGCGATGGCCGCGAAGTCCGGCAGCGTGGCGACGACGTTAAGTTTCGCTTGCGTCGGCACCGCCGACAGCAGCGCAAAAGAGCTCAGAATGGAAAAGAGATTTTTCATAATTTCAAGAAGTTGGACGTTTCATCACGCTTCATGCATCACGACCAGGCCTTCAAAACGTATGCGCCGCATGAGAGCCCAGAAGGAATTCGAACTGTACCCAAACCGAATGATCCTCACCGATGCCATTGCGATGGTCGTAGTTGTATTGCAAACGAATCTTCGAGAACTCGCTCGGATACCAGGTCAAGTTGGGCGAGATACGCCAGCGCGAGGCACGGTCAGGATCGGGACCAAGGATGCTTTCGTACAAACCTTCCTTTTCGGGGAACACGTAATCGCCGCGCAGCGCAGCGACCCAGCCTTTCCTGAAACCGTAAGCGACTTCCGAATAAACGCCATAATCGATCAAGGTTTCGCGCGGCAGCACGTCGGGAATCCCATCGCCATTCACGTCCTGCTCGCCGGAATCGAGATTGCCGTTGCCATTAAAGTCCCCATTAAAGGCGCCGGCTTTGAAGCGGCGAGCCATCCCCTCGGTCTGCCAGGTGACAAAGGGAAAGCCCGCGTGTTGATTGGGCGGTTTCCATTTCCAGAACAGGTCGACACCGTAGATTTGAGTGTCCGTATCGCTCCCGCTGCTGTTCGGACCAAACGCTGCCGAAGCGCCTGCCATCAAAGTTTGCGAATCGCTCAGGTTAAACGAGGCCACATAACGCGGGACAACGAGCATATCGCCGAGCGTCTTCACTCCCCGATCCATAGCCGGTCGCCCAAAGAATGGCGTTCCGTCATGATCATTCCGAAAGCTGAAGGCGGTCCCGCCCTGGCTGTTTTGGAGCGCAAGAAATAGTTCCGAGTAAAACGGGGTCGGCGTAAGCCACGACAAACGTGCGCCGGCACTTCGCAGGCCATCCTCGCCGAGGAAACGCCCATTGACCAGCGGCTGATCGACAAAGTCCCATGCGTGCGGATGAGTTGGGTTGAGCCGGCCGAACTCGGTGAAGAACTGTCCGGCCTTGAGCTGCAAGTTCAAAGGCAAAGACATCGTTTCCAAATAGGCTTCTTCCGCCTCGATGGTGGTATCGCCATGGGGATCGATTTGCAGGACGATATTCGCTTGCCCGCGGAAGTAAGGATCGACTTTGCCATCAAAGACGGTTTCCAGGTTTTGCACCGTGAACCCG
>JBDTOW010000701.1:0-3392 GCA_039933075.1 Verrucomicrobiota bacterium
CCTGGTGATGCTCGGGGATTCGATGGTAGCCGATTTTGCCTCCAACGATTACCGGTTTGCCGGCTGGGGACAGGGCATCTACTCAAACATGATGTCCAATGTGCGCGTCGCCAACCTCTCTGAGCCGTATCAAAGCACTCTGACCTTCCTTTATTCGATCCAGAAGGATAATTTGCTCGCGATACAACCCGATTTCGTGCTGATCCAGTTTGGCTGGGTCGACGCCGGGCCGACGCTCGGCTTCCACACGGACATCGCAGATTACGAAGCGAATTTGAAGACGATTGTACAGATGATTCGAGATTTTAAGGGAACGCCCATCCTGGTGACACCGCCGAACCCAAGATGGTTTGATCTCACAGGCAAGATTATTCCAGCCATGCAGATTCGCACTGATGTTGTGCGAAACGTTGCGGCCGAAATGCAAACCTATCTTATCGACCTCGATCAATTGCTCACAAACCTTTATAATGAGCTGGGTCCAAGCGAGAGCATCGCCGAGATTGCGTCGAACCCGGACGATGGTGCCCACTTTTCACCACAGGGCGCCGATATTATTGCGAGGCTTGTCGTCGATGCTTTTCCGGGCATTCTACGTTCACAGGTGCTAAGGCACTGAAGTTGGCAATCGCGTATAGAAGGTTTCATTGAAAACCGTCCGGGGTAGCGCGTTTAGATCACATCAGTAATGACTGGAAAAGAAATGAACGTCCCGCCGTATTCCACACTCCACCGTCTGCCCTTCTGGACTCGCCGGCAGTTTCTCACGCGCAACGCAATGGGCATTGGTTCAGTGGCGCTGGCGTGGTTGTTGGCCGAAGACGAATTGCTGGCGACTCCACCCAGCGTCCCACGGAAGCCGCAATCGTTCGACCTGCGACCCAAGCTGCCGCATTTCGAGCCGCAGGCCCGGGCGATGATTTCGCTTTTCATGCACGGCGGGCCAAGCCACGTCGATCTCTTCGACCCCAAGCCCGAATTGACCAGGCGCAGCGGCGAGGATTACCAGGGTGACATCACCTTCAGTTTTATCGACCGCGCCACGAAAAAGCTCTTTGGCAGTCCGTGGAAGTTTGAAAAGCATGGCGAGTGCGGGATGGAGGTATCCGAGTTGCTTCCGCATTTCGCGACCATTGTCGATGACGTCTGCCTCATCCGTTCGATGCACACGGATATCAACGGGCATGAGCCGTCGATTTGGTTCATGCAAACGGGCAAATCTCAGCCCGGCCGGCCTGTCCTCGGTTCGTGGCTCACCTATGGTCTTGGCTCCGCAACGCAAAGCTTGCCCGCCTATGCCGTGCTGACCGATCCTGGCGGACTGCCGGTCGATGGCGTGCGCAATTGGTCCAACGGCTGGATGCCGCCTCTTTTCCAGGGAACCGTCGTGCGGCCGACGGAACCGCGCATTCTGAACCTGGAACCGCCGCCTCATTTGAAAGGTGCGATTCAGGAGGAGAATCTGGCGTTCCTCGCCCAATTGAATCAGGAACACCTGGCCCGCCATCCTGGTGAAGCCGATCTCGAAGCGCGTATCGCAAGTTACGAATTGGCCGCGCGTATGCAGACGGCCGCCAAAGAAGCTCTCGACATTTCCAGCGAGAGCGAGGCGACAAAGAAACTCTACGGACTCGATGATCCTGTCACGCGCGAATACGGCACGCGCTGCCTCATCGCCCGACGGTTGGTCGAGCGCGGCGTGCGCTTTGTTCAAATCTTTGTCCATGGCCAGATTTGGGATAACCACGAAAGCATTCAGAAGAATCTCGTCGACTGTTGCCGCAAGACCGATCAGCCCTCCGCGGCTCTCGTAAAGGATCTCAAAGCGCGCGGTTTGTTGGACACGACGATTGTGCATTGGGGCGGCGAAATCGGCCGTCTGCCAGTGACCGAGAATCACGGCGCGGCAGAAAAAGCCGGACGCGACCACAACGGGCAAGGTTTCACCTCCTGGCTGGCCGGCGGCGGGGTCAAAGGCGGTTTGGTCTACGGCGCAACGGACGAGTTTGGCCATAAGGCTGTTGTGGATAAAGTCAGTCCCACCGATTATCACGCGACACTGCTGCATCTCTTCGGCCTCGACCACACGAAACTAATCTACCACTACAACGGACAGGAACAGAAACTCACGGACACCAAACCGTGCCGCGTGGTCCGCGAAATTCTTAGGAACGCGTGAAGCACTTCATCCCACCGCGTACTGGTGGGCGACCTTCCGGATCGCTTCGGCCACGCGCTTTCATGATGAGTCTCTCCGCTTTTTTCTCACTCTTGCTGGCGGTTCCGGGCGTAGCGCAGGCTGCCGTGCCGAAACCGGCTGCGATAGATGTCCGGGTCCACAAGGTCATGACCGATACCGGCTCAAAAGGGATCGCTATAGCGGTGATCGACGACGGCAAGGTGGCCTATGTTCAGGCCTACGGGGTACGCAATGCCAAGGGCGATCCGCTGCAAACCGACACCATCATGTACGGGGCGTCCCTGACCAAGACGGTTATGGCTTATGTGACCCTGCAACTTGTCGACACCGGCAAGATCGCGCTCGACACGCCCATTGCCGATGATCTGGAACAGCCCTTGCCGAGCTACGGCCCCGATCCGATCTTTCCCGACAAATACGGCCCCTACAAGGATTTGGCGGGTGACGAACGCTGGCGCAAGATCACGCCACGAATGGTCCTGACCCATTCGACAGGCTTCGCCAATTTCGCTTTTCTTGAGCGGGATCGGAAGCTGCGCATCCACTACGATCCCGGAACGCGCTACGCCTATTCCGGCGAGGGTTTTATCCTGCTACAATTCGCCATCGAACACGGAAGGAAGGACAAGGGCTTAGGTCTCGACGTTGGAGACCTTACGCAGAAGAACATTTTCGCCCCCCTGGCCATGACGCGCACCAGTCTGGTGTGGCGCGACAGCTTCGCCGGTAATCTCGCAGATGGTTGGGATGACAAGGGCAATATCGAAGTGCACGATGAGCGATCCAAGGTGCGAGCTGCCGGGTCGATGGATACGACCATCACCGATCTGGCCAGGTTCGCGGCGGCTCTGGTGAGCGGCCGCGGCCTCTCGTCCGAATCGCGCGCCGAAATGGTCAAGCCGCAACTGCATATCACAACAAAGACGCAATTCCCGACTTTCCAGCCGGAACTGCCCGCCAACCTACAGCGCAAGGATCTCTATGCCGGCTTGGGCGTGGTGGTCTTTGACGGGCCTCAGGGCCACGGCTTTTATAAAGGCGGCCATAATGGAACGACCGCCAACACTCTGGTCTGCCTCGAGGCGCATAAGCGCTGTGTGGTGATTCTGTCGAACGATGTCCGCTCGGAAGCTGGCTTCGCCGATCTGGCCGAGTTCATCCTTGGCGATACAGGCGTTCCTTACGACTGGGA
>JBDTOW010000702.1:0-3390 GCA_039933075.1 Verrucomicrobiota bacterium
CCACGCCGTTGTGGGGCGTGGGCACCACGCCGCCGTACGGTCACGACGGCCGGAGCATCAATCTCACCGAAGTCATCCTCCGCCACGGTGGTGAAGCCCGCGAAGCAGCGGAAGCGTTCGAGAAAGTCTCCGCCGACAATCGCGGCGATCTGCTGGAATTCCTCAATTCGCTCGTGCTGTTCCCACCGGACGACACGGCCTCAAATCTGGATCCCGGCAACCGCAATGACGCAGGCTTCCCGCAAACCGGTCACGGCAGTATCAAACTGCGTGCCCTCTTCAACGACCCAAACGACCCAGAGTAAGTCTCACTGCCTGTGAGCGGCGTTGAGTGCCACCAATTTGGTTCTTTTGAAACGTTTGCAACGGCGCCTTTGCTGTCAAGCGTGGCGTCGGTACCAAGACCTCACGCCTTTCCTCCGAAGCTCACGAAGTCGTCGAGCTCAAGCAGGTCGGCCCACGTTTTGATGTCTTCACGCGTCTTGGTCAGCTTGGCCGCGTAACCGGCGAAGAACTGCAAGGTTTCCGCGTCGCTGTCGGGGCCGCGCCGGTCGTGATAGTCGCTCCATTGCTGAATTTCCCACGCGCCGCGCTTGTGCTTCGCATTGGCAGTAACCCACTCCAGAATTTCCCCGTCACCTTTGCCTTTCTTTAGCTCCGCGAGCAGTTTCTTCGCGTCGATGCCGGTGAAGTTAATGATATTCTGGTCCAGTGGGCAGTCATAGCGATACTCGCCGTTCTTCCCGACGAGCGTTGCGCGACCTTTGTCGAGCATGCGTGGCAGGAGCGCGTAACCGCCCAGGCGGCTTCGCGGACTGCGAGGTGGTCGTTGGGTGAGGTCAGGTGCGGGGATGTCGGATTTAGTCATATATTTTGAGGTGGCTTGATTCTTGTGTTTTTATGTGAGTTACCAGGGGAGCTTTTCACCAAGGTGAATGTAGGCGCCGCTCGGCCCGTCCGCGGGAAGCGTCGCGAGGTTCACGCTCGTCTTGGCGCCGTCGGCGAGTTCCATTGTCGCGCCTTCGCCGCCCATCTCCGTCTTTACCCAGCCGGGATGAGCGGCGTTGACTTTAATCGGCGTGTCGCGCAGTTCGTAGGCGAGTTGCACCGTGTAGGCATTCACGGCGGACTTGGAGACGTTGTAAGCGGGGACTTTGAAATCGTAGATCGGCGACTGCGGATCGCTGTGCAGCGTGTTTGAACCAAGAATACTCGAGAGATTAACGATGCGTCCGGCTTTGCTCTTCCGCAGCAACGGCAAAAACGCCTGCGTCACCGCGACCACGCCAAAAAGATTTGTTTCAAATGTCGTGCGCCAGGCGGACAACGACTGCTCGCTGACCTTCTTTGTCTGGTCCTCAGCCATCACGCCCGCGTTGTTGACGAGAATATCAAGCCGGCCAAACTCCTGCGCCACTTTATCCACCGTGCTCCGGATGCTCTCGGCGACGGTCACGTCCAGTTGGAGCGGGCGGGCGTCGAGACCTTCGTTGCGGAGTTTGGCTGCCGCCGCCTCGCCCTTGGCCGCGTCCCGCGCGCCGATCAGAACGGTGATCTGTTGTTGCCCAAGCTGCCGGGCTGTTTCAAAGCCGATGCCTTTGTTGGCGCCGGTAATCAGGGCGATTCGTTTCGTATTCATGTGATCGGATTGGTTATTTTGTTGATGAGTTAGTTGCTGCCTGAGACACGAGGTGCGGGGAAGTCGATGACGAATCCGCAAGCGGCTTCGCGCCTGCGCTCTCGTCCAGAGGCGCGGTCTGAATCGCACTCTCGACGGGTTCTACGTCGCACATTTTCCGGCCAGGTCCGGCCAGAATATAAATTGCCGCCGTGAGGTAAGCCGTGGCGCTCACGAGCAGCGCCGTCCGGATTCCCAATCGGTCAGCCACGCTGGTAATGCCCAAGCCCGCGAAGGGCATCAGTCCGAAGAAGCTCAGTCCGGCAATCGCCGAGACCCGACCGCGCATCGGGCCGGGAGCGCGTTCCTGCACGACGGTATTGGCCAGGCCGATAAGCGTCGAGACGCCGAGCGACAGCAGAACCAGCGAACCCGCTGCCGCTGCGAACCGGTGCGCGGTACTCAAGCCCGTGAGCGCGAGCGTGACACCGAATACCGCTGCGAGCATCAGACGGCGACGATTTTCCCGTCGCACTCCGAGCAAGCCGATCGAGCCGGTCAGGGAGCCGATGCCGGAGATACCCATAAGCATACCCATTTTGTCGGGACCGAGTTGCAGGACGTTCTTCACGTAGAGCGGAAGCATCACGACCATTACAGGGAAAACGAAGACCGTGGTTGATGCCATGAGCGCAATCATGGCCAGCGACGGTTTGTCAGAACGGATGTAAGCGAATCCTTCCTTCATGCCTCCGAGGCGTTGCTCTTCTTCTTCGGCGCTGCCTTTGGCGCGCGGGCTGATGGTGAACAGCGCCACCATCAGCGCAACGAAAGAGAACGCGTTGGCGAAGAAAGCCGAGGCAGGTCCCCAAAAGCCGATGACGTATCCCGCCAGCGCTGGACCGATGAGTCGTGTTCCGTGAAAGACCGACCGATCGATTGCGATGGCGGTGGCGACCTGACTCTTGCCGACGAGTTCCGGAACGAGCGCGGAAGCAGCGGGCATCTCGAAAGAAGTCGAGATGCCCAAAAGAACGGCGACGGCGAGCATGTGCCAGATTTGGATTCGCCCGGTCGCCACGAGCCAACCTGCCAGTAACGCAAGCAAAATCTGCACGACTTGAGTAAGGAGCAAAATGTTTCGCTTGTCGTAGCGGTCCGCGAAGGCGCCGCCAACCATCGAGAGCGCAATCATGGGCAGACCGGCGCACAAGTTCACCATGCCGAGCATGGCCGCACTGTCGGTGAGTGTCGTCATGACCCAGCTTTGCGCCATCGCCTGCATCCATGTGCCGGTCATCGAAATACTCTCCCCTGCCATGTAGCGAGCGAATGGGCCGCCGCGCAACAGCGCGCGGGATTTGCCTGCAACCGTCGACGGTTCTCGATCCATGACCTCGGTAAGCGGCGATAAGATGACCTCAACGATCGAGGTGATGTCGCGCCGACTCCAGCGCCTCGTCAATCATCCTTCGTCTCTCGCTCGGATTCTGCCAACGCTGTTGCTGTTCGACGTGCAGAGTGCGCAATGGATCGAAGTAAAGAAAGTAGGCCCCCGGTCTTACGCTCGGACTCGTAAACACCGCGATGCCCGTCTCCCGATTGTAATACTCATAAGAGTGGGCGTCGCGCTTGCCGCCGCCCCCCATCGTATCCACGACGAAGGATGGCGTGTTAAAGCCGGCGGTGTGACCGCGAACATGTTTCTCGATATTCAACCCGTCCTCCAGCGAAGTCCGCAAATCTTCGACGCCCGGCACCAGGTCGTGAAA
>JBDTOW010000703.1:0-3390 GCA_039933075.1 Verrucomicrobiota bacterium
CGGAAACCCGAAGTTCAGCAACTACCTGCTAGCCATCAGTGTTGGAGCCGTATTTTTCGGGGCGAACCTTCCATTGGCAACGGTCCAAATTTCATGGTCAAAGCGATTGCCGACCATAACAAGATCCACACGCCTTCTTTCCTGGGCTTCGTTTTCAAATACACCTTGCCCTACATGATGCCCATGCTGATAATCATCTGGTGGCTATTCTTTCGAAGCTGAATTTCATGGACTCGATGCGACACGGCTGAAAGGTCAGGTCTCGGACAAATCACGATTTAAAGACCCCCGCACAGCCCAGGTAGCGGGCGGTCGACGCGAAAACACCATCCTCATCTGGCCAGAGGGAAAACCGTTAGGGGATTGACATACATGATGAAACAATTTGTTTTAAGATCCAAATGTCTGAGCCTAAAACGGGCACAGGTAAGATGAATCGCCTCGCTTGACGCCAGTCGAAGAAGTTGATGCGGACATTATACAATATTCTGTTCACGTTTTTTTTTCTGCTGAGCGCGCCCTACTATTTTATGAAGTTGTGGCGACGGGGCCACTGGCGAAAGAATTTTCGGCAACGGTTCGGCCGCTACAACGCCAAGGTCAAACAATCGATCACCAACCGGCACATGTTATGGATCCACGCGGTGAGCGTCGGCGAAGTCAACCTCTGCACTCAACTCATCCGCGCCCTGGAACCGCGCGTGCCAAATCTAAAGATAATCGTTTCGACGACCACGACGACCGGAATGGGCGAACTCAAGCGCAATCTTCCTTCGCACATTCTCAAAATCTATTATCCGATCGACCGGCATAAATACGTCCGTCGCGCATTAAGCACTCTGCATCCGGAGGCGATCGTGCTAATCGAAGCGGAAATCTGGCCTAATTTCCTCTGGCAAGCGAAGAGTCGAGGCATCCCCATCTTTCTGGTCAATGCACGGCTGTCCGAGCGCTCATTTCGAGGCTATCAACTCTTCAGTTTCCTTTTCCGACAAATCTTTGCCTCCTTTGCGGGGGTCGGCGCCCAAAACGAAGCCGATGCCGCAAAGCTGGGTCAACTAGGATGTCGGCCCGACGCCATCCACATCGTTGGCAGCCTGAAGTTCGACGGAGTTCAACTCGACGAGAGGCGTTCGACGGATGTCCCGGCGCTGCTGCGGCAGCTTGGCGTACCAGACGGCGCCCGCGTTTTGGTGGGCGGCAGCACGCACGCCGGTGAAGAGGCATTGTTGGCTGAACAATTCCTTCGACTGCGAAAGAGATTTCCAGATTTGTTCCTTGTGCTGGTACCCCGACATTTTGAACGTGGCAAGGAGGCGGGGCGCGATCTCCAGGACCGCGGAGTCAAATTTGTCTACCGCAGCGAGGTCACCGCCAACTCAGTTTTTGCGCTGAATAGTGTCGATTGTCTGCTTGTGAATACGACCGGAGAGCTAAAGTTATTTTATGAGCACGCCTGGGTGATTTTCGTCGGTAAAAGTCTCACCGCCCAAGGTGGCCAGAATCCGATCGAACCTGGAGCGATGGGCAAGGCGATGGTCTTCGGACCTCACATGCAGAATTTCTCAGCAATCGCCGCGGCTTTTGTGGCGGCTAAAGGAGCGGTTCAAGTGTGGGATGCCGCGGAGTTGGAGCAAGTCCTCAGAGAGTTGTTAGACGATCCAGCGAGGCGTGAGGAACTCGGGCGCAACGCGCTCAAGGTAGTTCGAGAGAACCAGGGAGCAATCGACCGCACCGCCGATATGATCGTCCAGCGTCTCGAAGGCGGCGAAATGTACGTGCCGACGCAGAAATGAAAACGCAGCAATTGAACCCAGATTGGGCGCTTTCCCAACAGCTTGATTTCAGCCGAAGAGGTTTTATCTTAATTGCTCTCCCGAGTCTCAGCGATCGAGTACGGATTTCGTAGTCTTCCTGATCTCGCTGACAAAATCGCGAAGTTTGTAAGCAATCTTTCCACTGTTGGCAAAATCCATCTTTTTCTCGCATTGGATGCCAGCGCGTTTGAGTTTCAAAAGCTGCTTGCCAGCCTCGATTATCTCTTCGTCAGTAATCCATTCAATCTTGGATTTATGCCCCGCTTCTAAAGCGCGTCTGACTTCCGTATAGTCGATGGGGTTTCTTACTCGGCCTCGGCGGGAAGACGGACCCAATGTTGCGATCGCCTTTACCGCGGTATTTTTCTTTAAGAGTGGCGTGATCACCTATTATGCGCTTACCAGCAGAATGGTCGCGCGACATTCCATATGCAACCTCATTTTCTCATCCTGGGGGGTGTGGGGCAGGGTCTTTCTTTTCGTAGATGGAAAGTTGTTTAAGTTGAAGACTGAAAGATTCCGCCAGACAAGAAACGGCATTTTTGCTGTTCTAGGCTGGATGAAAACGCAATCTTGTGAAGTGGTATCGGAATCGTTGGGTTCCTCAATGGTTGTTGGTCTTCCTACGAAGGATGAAATTGAGTGGTTTGATGGATTGCTGGCCGACCATCACTATTTGGGAGCAGGCCGCCCGGTGGGCGATTACCTTCGGCAGGTGGTCAAGTTAGAGGGAAAGCCTGTGGCCCTGCTGGTCTGGGGGCCGGCCTGCTATGCGCTCAAAGACCGGGATTTATGGATTTCCTGGAGCGTGCCCCAACGGGTGGAGCGATTAAAACTAATCGTGCAGAACCGGCGGTTTCTCCTGCTGACCCCAAAAGGAGAGTCGCCCAATCTGGCCTCCCAAGCCATGGGCGCGGCGCTGCGGGTCTTGCCAGAGCAGTGGTGCCAACGCTTCGGGTATCGCCCGCTGCTGGCCGAGAGTTTCACTGATCCGGAAGCGTACGCAGGCACGTGCTACAAGGCCAGCAACTGGGAGGCCGTGGGCCACAGCGCCGGCTACCGCCGCCACCGAGCTGACTTCTATATTCCCAACGACCGTCCCAAACGGCTGTGGCTGCGCCCGCTGGTGCCTGAGGCTCGCCAACTACTGCGCTCGATCGATTTGCCCCAAGACTGCGGGGCTGGACTGAGCACCGCGCCTTCAGGAACGCTGCCGGTCAACGCCCAACAACTGGGTTCGTTATTGGATGTTTTTCGCAGGGCTCCTGACCCGCGCGATTCCAACACCCGCTACCGCATTGGCCCGGTGCTGACGCTCATCGCCATGGCCTTACTGGCTGGACGGCGCGAGATTGCCGAGATCGCCCGCTTTGCCACGACGCTCACCCCCCGCAGCGCCGCCGCCTGGGGTTGCCGCGCAAGAAAGGCACGCGCGCCTTCTATGAGGTTCCCGGCTACGGTGTGTTCTATCAGGTGCTCACCCGGATGGACGCCGAAGCCTTCGCCAACCTGCTCAACGGCTGGTTCCAAAGCCGCTCGGGGACGCTGCCCCAGGCGCTGGCCTTGGATGGCA
>JBDTOW010000704.1:0-3375 GCA_039933075.1 Verrucomicrobiota bacterium
GGCGGTGAAACCGGGATTCTTCAGCAACTGGCGAATGGCGAATTTGAAGTCGGCCATGGTGTTGTCCGTTATTGTGGGTTCGTTGCGTAGGGTTGGTTGTCGCCTTTTACAAGATCCGAGCTGTCACGGTTTCGGGTCGGCTTTTTGTTCCTCGAATTTGTCGATGGTCAGGCGGATTGTCCGGTCCGGTCTCTCCTTTTGTTTCATCAGGCAGATGATCTTTCCAGCTTTGCCCTCGATGGAAAGCGTGGCGCTGCTGTCGGCCTCGTTCCCGTCCTTGAACTTGGCTTCCACTGTGGTCTTTCCCGTTTTGAAGGGCTCCTTCCAGTCGCAGGCGGTCGAGGTGATCGCGCCGGTCATCACGTCGTGGCCACTTGGCGCGATGGTCACTTCCGACTTACTGATCTTGATCAAACTCTCCTCGTCAACCGTCCTCTGCACCACACCTGCGGCATTCAAGTATTCGGTCTTTGAGGAGGTGAGGACCAGGTTCTTGCCGCATTGAGCAATACTTCTGGGAGCCAGCGCGAGGAACAGAAGAATTGCAATGACACTCGCCGAAGCGGACGACCTGCGGATAGATATACTTTTCATGAATAGATTTGGTGGTTGCTCGCCGGGAGCGGCGAAACTGGGTTTGTGATTGTTGGTGGTGGACTGATTTCTGATTCTCTTTGTATATGATGATAGTGGAGAGGATCTGGAGACCAAGGCGACTTGCTGCGCCCATCTTTTAATGCTGACTGCTGCAATCACGCCGCAGCACAGGGTCACGGCGGTGGAGCCGGAATTCTTTGGCGACTGGTGGAGCGCGAATTTCAAGTTATTCATGATGTATTTATTGGTTGTCCGTTGGTTCTGGTGAATTGCGCCTAATCATTCGGTTCTTAGCGCCACCATCGGGTTGACTCGGGCCGCGCGGCGCGCGGGAATCCACGCGGAGGCAAGCGCGACCAGGACCAGTGCCAGCCCGGCGGCGAGGATTGTCCAGGGGTCGTTTGGCTCGACGCCGTAGAGCTGGCTCTTGACGAGTTGTGAGAGGGCCAGGGCGAGGGCGACACCGACGGCCACGCCGGTTGCGCCGAGCGTGAGCGCTTCGCGGAGGATCGGACCGGCGATGCGTCCCCGGGTCGCGCCGAGCGCCATGCGAATGCCGATCTCGCCGGTCCGCCGGGAGACGTGGTAGGCTATCAATCCATAGAGACCGATGCACGACAGCAGCACGGCCAACACCGCCAGAAAGCTGCAGAGCACGGCGAAGAGGCGCTGCTGGCTGAACGCTCCATCAAGGATCTGCGTCTGGGTGCCGAGATCCGTCGGAGGAATGTTGGGGTCCAGCCCGGCCACAATCCGGCGCGCTGCCGTGGCCACACCGAGCGGCGGCAACGAGGTGCGCAGGGCGAAGAAGGCGGAGCCCGTCGCCTTTTGGCGGAAGCTCAGATAGACGGTCGGCGGTATATCCGCCTGGATGTCGGAGTATTTGCTGTTCCGGCAAACGCCCACGATCTGCCAGTCCGTCCCGTCCCGTTTCAACGTTTGGCCGACGGACTGTTCTCCAGGAAAGAACTTCCGCGCGAAGGCTTCGTTCACCACGACTGCCTTGGGAGCGTTGCCCGCGTCGCTTGCCCGCAGATCTCGTCCTTGCAGCACAGGGACGCCCAACGTGGAAAAGAACGTTTCACTGACAGTCAGCACGTGGGCCGTCGGTTCCCCGCCGCTTTCCGAGGGATGGCCCGGAATGGCGAAGGATGAGACCCACGACCCGCCGCTGAGCAGGGGGAACTGGGTCAGCGCCACCGAGCGGACGCCTGGAATGGCCGCCAACGAATCCTGGGCGCGGGCGAATAACTCGGTGGATCGGTCGTCCTGATAGCCGGCATCGCCGGGGTTGAGTTTGAAGAGCAGCAGGTTCTCCGTGGCGAAGCCGGGATTGATCCGCGCGAGGTTCACCAGCGTGCGAACGTAGAGGCCGGCACTGACCAGGAGCAGCAACGACAGGGCGATCTGTGCGGAAACGAGGATGCGCCCGGAACGCAGGCGGTGCGTTCCCAGTGTGGTCCGGTCCTTGAGGCCGGCCCTGGGATCCGCCGCCGCCGCGCGCAACGCCGGCAACAGACCGGAAAGCAAAGCGGTGAACAGCGAGACGGCCAGGGCGAAGCCCATGACCCGGAGGTCCAGAGAAACGTCGTAGTGCAAACCCTCGGGCGAACCGGAGAGCAGCCGCGAAAACGCGGTCTTCCCCCACAGCGAGATCACCACACCCAACCCACCCCCGACCACCGCCACCAGCACGCTTTCCGCAAGGGTTTGCCGGACGAGTCGCCATCGGCTTGATCCGAGAGCCGCGCGGATGGCGAATTCGTGATGCCTGGAAGCTCCACGAGCCAGAGAAAGACCGGCCAGATTCGCGCAAGCAGCAAGCAGCACCACGCCCACCACGCCCAGGAGCAACAGCAACGGCCCCCGGTATTGGCGACGATCCAGATCCGGTCCCGCGCGTCCGTCCGTCAGCAGCATGCGGGGCTGCTTCATGACTTTTTCGGTTTCGCGCTGGAAGACAACGTCCATGGCGGTCAGGACCCGGCTGACGCTCACGCCGGACTTTAGTCGCGTCATGAGCGGCACCCGCCAGCGGTTGGGATCGCTACCCGCCAGCGGAATGTAGATGTCGGTCACGGCACCGGAACTCACGCCGGGAAACTCGCGCGGCAGCACGCCGACGACCGCGAAGCTGTGGCCGTTGAGCAGAACCGACTGACCGAGCGCACCCGGATCACGGCCGAATTGCCGTTCCCACCAGCGATACGAGATCACGACGGACGGCGCGGCTCCGCCGGCTTCATCGTCAGCGCCCAGCAGGCGCCCCAGTAACGGACGCACGCCAAGACCGGAAAAGAAGTTGTCCGAAACCATGAGGCCCTCGGCGCTGACCGCGTCGTGTCGCGCCCGTGCTGCCACGCCGTCCAGCGGGACATATCCAAAGACGTCGGCTAGATTCGCGCATTGCTTTCGCAGGGCCAGATACAGGGAGTAGGGGAAGGCGTTCCCCCGTCGGCGTCCCGGCCCGTCATCCTGCATTTCACCGTCGTAACCCGCCCTGAAGTCGGCGCCGGACCAGTTGAGAACCCGTAATTCCCGCGGGTTAGGAACCGGCAGCGAACTGAGCAGGATGCCGTTGACCAGTGAGAAGATGGAGGTGGCGGCGCCAATGCCGAGCGCCAGAGACAGCACCGCCACGACGGTAAAGCCGGGGTTCTTCAACAACTGGCGGAAGGCGAATTTGAGATCGTTCATGGTTCGTTAAATGAGTTAAAAAGGTTGAACCGTTAAATCGGTGGGTCAGGCGAGCAAGGTTTGGAAATTCGATTCCACGGT
>JBDTOW010000705.1:0-3369 GCA_039933075.1 Verrucomicrobiota bacterium
CGCCAAGGAAAATGAGCGATCAAACACTGATTCAACCATGCGGCCCAGGGTAACTTGCACCTCGCAACCGTTGCTGGGCTTTGTTGCGGAATCCCCTTGGGATTCAGCAAAAAAATACCTCACCCGCAAAATCCAAATTGCGCCCGAGCCGGGTCTGGCATTGAAGTTGCAGCTCCTGATTTAGTTTTGTTTTAAGAAGCAGTTCATTCGGTAAAATCGGGCTAGTATGCTCAAACGCGCCGAAACGACGGTCTTGCAATATGCGATTTCCAAGCAGTATCTCTCGCTTTTTGCAATCTTTCGAGAACACTGAATTCGTCCCAGTCAACCATGTCGACCGTCTGTTCGCGGCCGACAAATTTTAACGGTCTTAGTATTAACATCGGTCCAATTGCTCGGTGTAATTTGCGTTGCGCAATTTCCACACAGCGTAGAGAACCAACCTCCGGGTTGTCGCGGCGAGTATGAGCTCTAACGTATCCAGGGAAGGGTCGATTAGAGAAAACTAAGGGCTTTTGAAAGCTTAAAACCGTACTTCTACGTATAGACGTTGAGAGCCGGTCTGAATAAATTTACAATTGTATTGAACACGAACTGCTAAGGATTTTAAGTTGTGATTGTTGGTATTGCCACCGAGAGCAAGGAGGCTATTCGGAAGTAAGGTACTGAGGTCACACAATTGTTAAGGGATTTGATTCGTTATGGAAATGGTGCGTTCGTTGCGGCTTGCACATACCTGCCACTTAGTAATTACCGCGCAAGTGTCGTTAATATCGATTTCACAGCACTGGAGTTCATCGCATAAACGGAGGAATTAGTATGTTATTAAGGCACTGGATCAGATTTTTTGTCGTCGCCGCAGCCCTTCTGCCGTTTTCAACGATGGCTCAGGAGGCCACGAAACCCATTGCGGACAACCCAGCCTCCCGGCCTCGTGCCGTTAACGCGCTCCCCGGAACTGGCGCCTTGTACCCAGCCATTTTCGCCAACATGGAGCTGCTTAATGACAGCGTGAAGCTTGGCAAGGGTGATCGCATTAACTTCCGGGTGCTCGAAGATGAAGAAGATCCGAAGTCGCTCGTCGTTACGGACGCCGGAGAAATCGAAGTTCCCTATTCGGGTTTGGTCCAGGCCGCCGACAAATCCTGCCGGCAACTCGCCAGGGAAATCAAGGAGTTGTTGCAGAAGGATCTGTACTACCAGGCAACGGTTATCATCTCCATCGACACGGTCAGCAAGACTCGGCTGATTGGCAAAGTCTATGTGACGGGCGACGTCAAAATGCCGATCACGCTCGATCTGATTGACGGTGAAACCAATACGGTCACCTCGGTTCTCCTGAAAGCTGGCGGGCTTGGCGCGTGGGGCGACCAGAAAAAGGTGCAGCTAGTTCGACGGGATGCATCGGGCGGAAAAAGAACGATTATTCTCGATGTAGAGAAGATTTGGCAAAAGGGGGCCACCGATCAGGATATCGTTCTCCAGGCTGAAGATCATATCTTCGTGCCGACGCGGGTGATTAGATTCTAGGCTCCCAAGCAACTTCAAACCTCCAAGTTCTATATGGACGCACCCATCAATAAGCCCCTTGGGGGACCCGGACCGACGAATCGATTAACCAGCAACGGCGGTGGCATCCAGCCCGAACGACGCGCGCCTCGGGAAATACACGCGGCTCCAACCCGCTTTACCGAGGCCTCGCGTTTTTTTGCCCGACTCAATCGTTACCAGATGATTCTCCGTAAGTTTTGGTGGCTTCTGCTCATCTGTATTGGCTTGAGCGCTGTTGGAGTCAGGCTCTATACCGTCAACCTTCCCCCTCTTTACGAGTCGAAAGCAAAAATGTGGTTTCGCGGCAAATTGAACGTCCTGCCCGAAGGCCGAACTGCCAATGACGAGCTTGCCAGCCAGGTCGAGCTGCTCCAGAGCGCCGTGGTTCAGCGAAAGGCATTTGAAGAAATTCGGCGAACGCGGCCGGAGTTAAATCTTGTGGGGACAAACGTCGATCGCTCCCCCGAGCCTCCCTTCAAGCTCACTGTCAAAGAGATCCCAAAGGCGGGCGTCTTCGACCTTCGTGCGGTGGGACCGAATCCTGAATCCCCCCAGGCTTTCCTCGACGCCCTTATGGTCGAGTTCCAGGAATTCAAGAAGCAGGACCGGATTAAAACTTCCGACTCGGCTCAAAAGTCTGTCGGCAGCGAGCTACAGAGGCTCGAAAAGCAGATTTACGACACGGAGGAGAAGGCCCGGCGATATCAGATTGATAACAAGCTTCTCGTCTTCCAGGAGCAAGGCAGCGGCGCCGCCAGTTACCTGGCCAGGATAAATCGTCAACTCGCAATCCTCCGAATGGAAAAGGAGCTTATCGGGCAAATGGATGCTGAGCAGGTCGCCGAATTGGGCGAGAGGATGATGGACAACAAGGAGTCGGATGTGCTCCCGGGGCAGGACACCGCGAGCGAACTCCTGCGAACCCTGGCGGGCCCCCAGGCGGACAGTTTCAAGGCCTCCCAACAGCTTGGTCTCCTGAAGCTCAAGCGTGACCAACTCGCCAAGTACCTGCGCCCGGCCCACCCGAAGATGGTCCGGCTGGAGAAGGGTATTATCGACCAGGAGAAGATCATCGAGATTTTCCGTTCGCAGGGCGCGCAGCAACTCCGCAACCGCGAGTCCGCCCTCAAAATTCAGATTAAAAGTCTCGAAGACGCTTACAAGGAATGGGAGACCAAGGCGGCCGAGTCCAGCGTCAAACTCGCCGAGTATGACCGTATCCAAAAAGAGGTCCAACGGTATCAAGGCTTCTACGACCGTCTGATGACAGCGGTCCAAACGGTCGATCTCAGCAAGAACATGGAACAAGAAAGTTTCGGTGTGTTGGACCCCGCTTCGATCGGCCAACCGGTGAATCGCGCCGCCAAGGCTCAGTTGCTCGGCCTGGTGATGGGTTTCTTCTTCGGTCTGGGCCTGCTCTATTTGCTGGAACAATTTGACGACCGTTTCTCCTCCGTCTCGGAACTGCGCTCTCAACTCTCCGAACAGGTCGTGGGCCAAATACCGGACCTTGGCGGACGCCGGAGCAAGAAACAAGTGCCCGTGCTTTATCCTAGCGATTCGCGGCACGCTTTCGCCGAATCATTCATGACCCTTCGTTCCGCGCTCCAGTTCACTTTCTCGGAAGGTGAACGCCCGCGGACCATGGTGGTGACCAGCTCGGTGCCGGGAGAAGGCAAAACCACCGTCTCCACCAACCTCGCCATCACCCTCGCCCTGGCCGGCGCGCGAGTGCTTATTATTGATGCCGATTTACGGCGCAGCACCGTGCACAAGCTGCTCAATCTGCCGAATTCACCGGGTTTCGCCGAAATCCTC
>JBDTOW010000706.1:0-3365 GCA_039933075.1 Verrucomicrobiota bacterium
CGGCGCGCCGAAATCACCCGGCCGCCTTCGGTGGTAATGCGAACGCCGCGGCGCGATTCCTCCATGCCAACCAACTTCGTGCGGTCATAAACTTCCAGTCCCCGCTGCTTGCCCGCCGCGAGCAGGCCATGCGTCAAGCGGTGCGGATCAACCTGGCCGCCATCCTGGGAATAAAGCGCGGCCGGACGCGAAAACGGAAAGCGGTCCTGAATCTCCCCCATGTCGAAGAACTCCAGGTCAAATCCAATTTTACGGCGCAGCGCAAATTCTTGGCGGAATTCAGGAATTTCGCACTGATGACGGGCCAGAAACAAACTGGGCTTGCGCTCAAAGCCGCACTTAATCTTCAAGCGGGCGGCCAGTCGCTCCAGTTTCCCAATCGCACTCCGACAAAGGAGGTAGCTTCGCGCGGCATCGGCCGGGCCGACCTTTTTGATCAACTCGCGCAAAGGCACGTCCACTTCGTATTGGAGCAGCGCTGTGCTCGCGCTGGTGCTGCCCGTGCCAATCTCTCGCTGATCGATTACCAGCGTCTTCACACCAGCGTCCGCCAGGTGAAACGCTGCCAACG
This sequence comes from Verrucomicrobiota bacterium, assembly GCA_039933075.1. Lineage (GTDB taxonomy): Bacteria > Verrucomicrobiota > Verrucomicrobiia > Limisphaerales > JACPZS01 > JBDTOW01. The sequence continues at coordinate 572 of JBDTOW010000706.1, forward strand.
CTCCCGTAATCCCGCCGCCTATGACTACGGCGTCGCAAGAGACATTGCGTTGCAGCGAAGGATAGGTGACCGGGATGCCGTTGTTGATCGACCAAAAAGGATGACTCGAAGTAAGATTCATAAGGGTTGTATGCCAACTCGATTAGGACGAACAAGAAATTATGGAACATTCCTCCTTACTTCCACGATGGTCGTGCCTAGATTGAAACTCTGCCACCCCTGATCCTGCCGCGGGACGATCCATTGGCTGATACGACGACGAGCTCGGCGACACTGAAATTTTCGGTGGTTTGCGAATAACCATTTAGAGAAATCCGCTTCGGGGCGATCAAGTCAGCGATTTCGTAGAACTGTATCTCCAAAACCAAAATACCCTCATTGCTTTACAAACCATACTCGCTATGATTGATGCATGGAAAAAAATAAAAAATCTGATTCAGATCTTCATGTCTCGAAAAAAGTTGCAGGAGGCGGAGCTACCGGGGCCGTTCTCGGCGCTGTAGTCGGCGGACCTATTGGAGCAGTTGTGGGAGGTGCTCTCGGCGCTTTGGTTGGAAGTGCGGTTGACAGCACTGGCACCTCATCAAACCCCGGCACAGCAGATCGAAAGGTGCGTAGAAGTGTACGAAAAAGGGCGCAGGTCAAACCAAGCGGCAGTTCAGCGAAGCCGAAGCAGAAGTTAGGCACCTCGAAGTCGTCAATCAGGCTCTCGTCTTCCAATAAAGCTAAGAGTTTAGCCAAGTCATCTTTGAAAGTGAAAGGCGCTTCGAAAAAAGCAAAGAAGAAATAATCGCTCTTCCGGGCCTGGCGAAGGATAAAGTGTGGCGGAAGGTTGGGCTTCAACTTGACGGCTGTAAGATTTCGTTCGAATCGTTCCAAGCGGGCTCAGTCCGTCTATCTGGTCGCGCAATCACGTCATGAACAAACCGCAGTTTCTTTAAGACCGGACTGGAAAGAACGAACGGATACAAGTCTGGCAGGCCTACGCTCCGGTTTAGAGAATTCAGTGAGTAGGTCAGCGGAAACCAGTGTTCCAACATGCTTTCGAATGTGGCCCCACGGCCCAAAGCTTTTTGGGGGTCCGCCGCAATGGTCTTGCCGGCGGGATGCCGGGGGCGCAACGATAGGCCAAAGCCCGCCGCCGTTTCCAACAAATCCACCATGTGAAGATAATGCGCCCAGGTCTCAGCCCAATCCTCCCACGGATGCGCGCTGGCATAGGCGCTCACGCAATTAGACTTCCACCCTGCGGACGGGCCATTCGTGTAGTAGGTTTGGAGGGCCTCAGTGTAATCTGCCCGCTCATCACCAAAAAGAAGACGAAAGTCATCTTGCAATGGTGAACTCGCGATCAATGCGTCCCAATAGTAATGCCCGGACTCGTGGCGAAAGTGTCCGACGAGTGTGCGCTGCGGCTCATGTAACTGGGTGCGCCGTTTTTCCCTTTCTGCATCGTCTGCCTCCGCGATGTTCAGCGTGATCACACCGTCCTCATGTCCGGTCAAGACCGGCGGCATGCCGGGTGTCTCCGCCAAAAAGCGAAATTGCAGACGTGGCCACATTTGTGCGGGATCGCCTTCGGTCGGCAGGGAAAGCCGTCTGAGCGTGAAAATTAGCCTGCGTTTGGCGATCTCAATCTTGTGCCAACGCGTTTGATTCTCTTGAATGCTGACGTCAGGAACCATCGCATTCAGGCGGCAGGCGGCACAATACTCCTCCGGCTCTTCAACAGGCACGAACCAATTGCAGACCGAATAGTCCCTGCCATTGGCGCAAGCACGGTAGAGCTTCCCACGCGACGCCGCAGCCAGGCTCCTCCAATGCTGATCCTTGTCCGGCTCCAACGCCGCCAGGTCCATAATATCGGGAAGAAAGCCCAGCGCGTGGCCGCATCCCACACAGGACACGTTTTCAAAGAACACCAGCGACCCGCAATGGTCGCAGTGGAATATTTTCATAAGCCGCGCGGGGAGAGAGGAGCGGGAGCAGTGTCGGCAGTGTCGACGACGCGTGAGTTCGCCGTGACTTTTTCGTCTGGAATGGATTCGGGAACATTGTGGGAAGCGAGAAGTTCGCCGAGAAAAGTCAATCCCGGGACTCGATCGGAGATGACCTTCACCGTCACCAGCAGTGGGGCTGAGAGTAGCGCGCCAATCACTCCCCATAACCAGGTGCAAAAGATTAGGGCGATGAAAATAATAACGGGATTCAGCGCGAAGCGGCGTCCGAGAACGAACGGCGTCACTGCATTGGCCTCCGCAAGGTGCAACAAGAGATACACGCCCGCCGGCAGAAGTCCCAAACCCAGCGTGTCGAAGGCCAGCACGCCTGCGAGCCCCACCGCCGTCATGCCAAGGATCGGTCCGATATAGGGAATGAAGTTGGCGAACGCGGCGACGCCCCCCCACATTAACGCGTTAGGCATTCCGAGCAATTGCAACCCGAGGCCAACCACAATGCCGAACCCCAAATTGATCAGCCCGACGGAAAAAAGATACGTGGAAATGCTCTGTTGGATCTCGCGGCTGATTTCGACCGCCTGCTTTTTGTCGCGAAACCTTGGCATCGCCTGCACCAGTTTCAGCAAGAACAGCTCGCCGGAAGCAAGTAACAGGAAGAGCAACGCCACGGTTTCGCCGGCGCCCGCCAGCAGGCTGCCCGTCCAGGTGAACACGGTGCTGGCAACGTGATTGTCTTTCACCTCGACCGGCTGAGGCTTCCTTGCGGCATCTTCGGCGGTGAGTGCTCCCATACTCGAAGCGGCTTCGCTCAGCCGCGCAGCCGGCCGAAGAAC
>JBDTOW010000707.1:0-3360 GCA_039933075.1 Verrucomicrobiota bacterium
GAAGCCGGGGAAAGAATACCAACTCGAAGCCTTTTCCGGACTCAAACGCTAACTTACGCAAATCCAGGTCGCTAATCCGAGGAGTCTTTTTGGCAGTATCCGGAAAGTCAATCACCAGCCCAAAGGTGCGAAGAATATGCTCCAGCGCCTTCGAGAATTCATTCATTGAAACTGTGCTTCGGCCCAACTCTTCTTTGAAGTAATGCAAGACTGCTGCCGCGGCATTTCGGAGCAGGTCTGGATCCAGAAGCTCGGCCGCCTCGCCAATTAGCTCAATCGTCACGAGTTCCGCCGAACAGGGGATCGCTGGGCCGGTTTCGCTCTTAAAAACCAGGCAATCGGAATGTAGCTGAATCATGTCTTGTTTCCTCCAATTTCTTGACTTCCTGAACAAAGTCCGTCACCTCCTCAAACCGTCGATACACGCTGGCATAGCGAACATAGGCGACTTTATCGAGTTCTCGAAGGGCTTCCATCACTCGCTCGCCGATCGTCAAGCCGGACACTTCGCGATCGTGTTGGTCAGTGATATCATCGATAATTTTTCCCATCAGCACGTCAATGATCTCCTCGCTGATAGGGCGTTTCTGGCAAGCTTTCTTCACGCCAGAAATCAGCTTTTCCTTGGAAAACTCTTCTCGTCGTCCATCGCGCTTAATCACTACCAAGCCTTCGTGCTCGATTTCTTCGTAAGTGGTAAAACGCGTGTCGCATTTGAGACACTCCCGGCGGCGACGTATAGTTGAACCCTCACGTGAACCGCGAGAATCAATCACCTTGTCGTCATGACATCCGCATTTTGGGCAGCGCATATAGCTCTATCCCCGACCACTCGATACTGTGGTGCTACGGTTGGTAGCACACAAAATCTTGTGGAGTCAAGCCCGACCGAAGTGATCATGCGAACCACTACCTGCCTATGGAGCCGTTCGTGCGCGGAGGAAACGCTGGAGCAAAGTTGCCGCTTGGACATCGACAAAATCGATCACCCCGGTCGGCGAGCTGGCAGTCTTTAGCGGAATCCAGAGAGGAGGGTTAGCGAGGTCAGTCGAACCTTCGATTACGTAACTCACACCCGGTTGACCAGTGAGCTGAACTTCAAAAGAGCCATTCGACAGCCTGATGAAACTCGTAAATCGCGGCGCTGTTGGTTGCGGATTGCCACCGGTAGTCTTGAGCTTGAAGCTGGTGGTTTTCGAAAAGCCGACTGTTCCTGGAATACCGGCGATGGAGTTATTAGTGCCACTCAATCGAAAATAGCTCAAACTCGCGTCATAAGTCGTGCCAGCCTGCAGCGTCTTTCCCGGAATAACCACGGACGTCGCGGTGTTCGGTAAGAGTCTTGGTACGCATGGGTCCGGTGCCTGGAACACCACGCCGGTCTGATCGTGAATTTCGATCGAGATGAAATCCTCGGCTGCAGCACCCGCAAATCCATTCCATTGCAAGACGAAATCAAGGGCAGAATCAACCGACTGGGCGGCCGGAAAATTATTGATCTGAGGGACCGGAGGGTAGCTGTTATTCGCCAGGTTCACGGTCGCCGACCCGATCGATCCGTCCTGCCGATCCGCGGTCAGTGTGTACCCGCCGGTCGGAAAGGCCGCGTCCAGCTCAATTTGAGTAATAAAACTGTCGAACTGGAAAAACGAAGTGTTGGTGGTAATGGGAGGAAAAGGGTCCACACGCGTCAAAGTCGAAGTTGAACCAGCCGGATCCTTCAGTGTCACCTGGGTAACTGGATTGACTACGGGCGAAATCAACGACGCTGAGAACGAAGCTGCGTCTGCTCCGTCCAAGACCGGTGCGCTCGAACTATCCTGCGTGTAAGAAACCTGCTTAAAAACGGTGAATCCGGCTGTACTCGACCCGCCAGGAGTATTGCAGGGATTATTAGTGGAGGAGCCGCCGGAAGTGGTGAAACGGCCCTGGAGGCTCACCGCGAAAATTGGCGTTCCGTCATCTCCCTTGAAGGTGGTCAGGTCCCACGTAATCAAGCCCACCGGCCAGCCGGAGTCCGGGGTGCAAGTCAGTTCCGTCTTGTCGGCATTCTGCGAATAAGCGATGTCGGCGGCGTTCACATTCGCGCTCCACGACACTCGATTGTCTGTCGCCATGGCCGCCGTAAAGGTGAATTTAATTGGCGTGTTCATCGACACGCCGGTGGCGCCGTTCATCGGATCGGTGAAAATAAGGAACGGCGGCACGCCGACGCCAGGAAACTGCAGATTCACCGCCTTCGAAGCCTCGGGGTCCAAAGTCACGGCACCTTGAGCTCGACATAAACTTCCTGCTCCAGAGCCGCTCACGATTGCCAGCAACAAGCAACTGCGGAATAACCATTGAAAAACAGTTTTCATAGCCATAAATCGGAAAGAAATTACTTACCCTTGCCCGGCGACCGGGCGAATTGAATTTCTCACTTGCGAAGCCCAATGCAAGTTTTTTCACCGATCGGAGGCGGAGCGAGGACTCACTCGCTGGAGCATAGGGTTGCCGTAACTTGTCAGGGGTGAAATAGGGCGGCGAAGGGCGGCGGAGAATTCGTCTTTTTAGATTGCAGGTTTGGAAACGGGATTTAGATTTGAGTTTAACCATCTTTAAAACCTATGTACTTTGGCGTCGATTATCATCCTGAACATTGGGTTTATCCTTACGCTGGCACCGCTGATCGGCCGGAGTCCCGGTGGGAACGTGACGCACAAATGATGGTTGCCGCTGGCGTGAATGCGGTTCGCATGGGTGAGTTCGTTTGGGGACTCTGCGAGCCGGAGGAAGGAAAATACGACTTCGAATGGCTCTGGCGGGCGATGGATATCATGAAGCTCGCCAATATCGAAGTGGTGCTGGCCACCCCGACGGCAGCGCCGCCGCTCTGGCTATCGAAAAAGCATCCGGAAATCCTTCCGCTTAACGAACAGGGCTTGCCCCTGCACCCAGGGACCCGGCATGCGTACTGCCTGAATAGCGATACGTATTGGGAATACGCCCGGCAAATCGTCAGAGCCATGGCAAAGGCGCTGGGCAAACATCCCCAATTGATCGCCTGGCAGATCGACAACGGGATCGGAGGCCACACAACCGAGTTTTCCTTCAATCCCGAAACCCGCCGGGACTGGCACGGCTGGTTGAAGGCCAAGTACGAAACCATTCAGCGGCTCAACGAATGCATGGGGACCCGGTTTTGGAGCCAGACCGTGACCGACTGGGACCAGGTGCCGATGCCGATGGTGGCGCCCACCGTGCACAACCCCGCCCTGGTGCTCGACTGGATGCGTTTTTCCAGCGACACGATCAAAGCCTTCGTCAAGATGCAGGCCGATCTGTTGCATGAACTGACTCCGCACGCGCCCGTCATGA
>JBDTOW010000708.1:0-3359 GCA_039933075.1 Verrucomicrobiota bacterium
TACCACAGCCCCATCGACGAGGGTGGGAACACCGCTCATGTGGGATTCATGACCCCGAGTGGGACCATTTGCCGCTTGGATTTGAGCCGAACACATGCCTCCGGTTACAACAACGAGACCTATATTATCGGCACGAAGGGAACGCTGCACGTCGGACGATTCTGTGGTTATCCCGGTCCGGTCCATGTTGAACTTTGGACTGACAAAGGGAAGCTGCACCAGATGTCGAAATCCTTTCAGATGACGGAACTCGCAGGGCATTTCGCTGAATTTCAACCTCGCTTCCAGAGGGCTTATGAAATCGCTCACTCACAGTTTCGCGACGCTGTGCGGGCAAAGAAGGATTTTGTGGTGACGCAAATCGATGTCCTGAACGCACAGGTGGTTGTGGAGGCTGCCCACCGTTCGGCAGTGAATGGAGGCATCGAGTACGTGGTCGCCCGCTCGGAGAATTTGGACGAGTACGAACGACTTTGTCGGGATCACAAGCTGTTTGACCTATAACTCCGGTCGCCTTCTCTTATCTCCCTCCGTTTTGCAGCAGTTCCGTGGATGTTTGGTCTTCGCTCGCGCGCACGAACCGACCGGAGAGGTCAGCTCGGAGCAAAAACTTTCAAAAATCGTCTAAGAATAAGCGCCTTCGCGTGTCTTATGAATCGAGATGAGCAACTGTCAACGCGATCGTCGGTCCGTTCAAACGGGTGCAACCGTGGAATGACTCAGCCAGGCATGACCGTGGCCCATTCCGGCGAAGCCAACATCGAACCGCCCCGGGCGGAAACGATCGAGGAGCTTTTTGCCGCTCTGGAATCGCCGCTCCTGAGTTATGCCCTGCGTTTGGTCGCGGAACTTGGCGCGGCGGAGGATATCGTTCAGGAATCGTTCATGAAACTGCATGCACAGTTCAACGAAGTGCGCGAGCCGAGGCGTTGGCTTTATCGCACCGTGCATAACCTGTCTCTGAACCATCAACGTCGCGCGAGCAAAATCGTTCCGTTCGATTTGCGTCAAGGAGTCAACACGAGCGCCGCCACAGAAATGGCCGATCCGCAGCCTTTGCCTGACGAGCAAATTGCGCGCTGGGAAGGCATCGGGCTGGTGCGGCTCAGCCTGCAAACGCTCGACGATCGCAGTCGCGAGCTCATTCGGCTGAAGTTTAACGAGGGTTTGTCCTACCAGGAAATCAGCGCGCGCACGGGCCTTACCGTCGGGCACGTCGGTTATCTGCTTCATCATGCCCTAAAAGCCATCGCCGCGGAACTGGCCCGAAGCGGAGTCGTGCCATGAACGTGAAGTCTCGCCAAATCCAAACGCCTCGTGCGCAGTCCGCCGTAGCGCAGAGTTGCACTCTGCCGTATCGCAGAATTGCATTCTGCGGCGCGTCGGCAAGTTCCAGTGCGCTCGAACTTTCGGACGTTCTGCCGACTGCAAGTCGGCGATACAGCAGATTGAAAATCTGCGCTACGATCCCGCGCTCGTTCCAACAAAGAATTTCAGGAGACTCGTTATGAATTCAGATTCTCCACATTCCTCCCGTGAAGAACTTGAGGCACGCCTGACGGCCCTGCTGCTTGGCGAATTGTCCGCCGCGGAAGCCGCGGCCATGCGCCGGGCAATCGACCAGGATGCCCAACTGGCCCAATTGTACGAGCGCCTTGAGCGCACAATAAATCTGGTGCACGAGGCAGCCGCCAGCCCAATCGAGCCTGCCGCCGTGCCCTCCACGATGCTCAAAATGTCCGAAGGAAACCGCCAGCGGTTACTCCAGAGTTTTAAGACTGCTGCTCCGAAGGAATTCACCGCGCCCCACCGCCGCGAAATGCCGTGGTTCATCCCGATGAGTATTGCGGCAGTGGTCATCGCAATGATCGGTTCGGCAGCCTTGCTGCCGGGTTTCTGGAGCCGGTCTAAAAGTGCGAAGAACCCTCTTGCGACCGCCAGGCTCTCTCACCGTGACCGTGCTCGATCGTCTGAGTCTGAAATGCGGTTGGATTCATCATTTCAGAAGGACATCGTCAGACCCAAGCTAGCGAAAAGCGTTGTCTTGCCGCACGAACAAAGCGAATCCGGCGTTACTATCGGAACGGCGTCAGATGTTGCGTCTGCCACCACTAGCTTTGGCGGCTCCAGTCGCGGAGGCGGTGCCGGCGGTGGCAAGCCTCCTGTGGGCGACTCAAACTTTTCCTTTTGGAGAACTGATTCGACGGCAACAGCGGCAACCGTTGCCGGCGGTGCCCTCGCTTTGGGCTATGCGACTCCATTGGGAAGTCTGTTTGAGACCAAAAAAAATATCGCTGCTGGCCAGGAAGAGAAAGCCGCGGAAACAATTCCTCAGCCAATCGTGCCGCAGACCTCGGCGAACGACTTCTCGCAAGCTGAAATTGCGGGGCGTCGTGCCGGTGCGGCGACGGAGAAGATCGATTCGCTGGGAGTCTCCGGGCCCGCAGCATCACGGGTTCCGCAAGTTGGCGATCTTCTTGATTATGGACTTCCGCCACTTGCACTCATCCATCCCCCGATCAGCCCAGAGCTCCAGCGCGATTCTGGAGTTGTTACGGCTTCCCGCGAAGCGGAAAGCTTGAAACCTGGGTTAGCAGTTCCCTTGGTCCAAGGCGCGGGAGGGAGACAACTCGACGAACCGCAAAGCGAAATCCGAAACGTCCAAACAACATCGGCCTCGTCGAAGCCATCTCTCCAGAAGGAGGACAAGTTGTCGGAGTTCCCAACGCTGGAACTTTCGCGGAATGCAGACGTTAATGGCGGCCAGTCCAGCCTAGCAAATCGCAGTGAAGATTTGGCGGGGCTTAAAATGGATTCCCGAATGATGCGAAGGTATGGACTTTCGACTCTCGGGGCAGCGGAGTCCAAGTCCAAAGCAGCTACAACTGTCGACGAAAAGGCTCAGTCGAGACAGCAGTCCATCGTTCTGCCACAAAGGCCAAGTGATGAGGCCGAAAACCGCCACCTCCGCGAGTCTGGTCGCAGTGCCAAGGGAACAACAGTTCCTGAAACGGTGCTCGCGTTGCAGGAGAAAAAGCGTGAATTGGAAGGATTGGTCGAGTTGCGAGATGGTTTAACCATGAAACCTAACGCCGAAAGAATTGACGCAGTTCCGCCTAAAAGCAGCATAGTTCAGATAGTCGATCTTGCGCAGGCCGGGCCCGAGAAAAAACCATCACTAGTGGAACGGCTTCGGCGAGGGGTTACCGGCAAAATCGAAAAGGTGGCTCGGATCGAAGTTCGCAAAGATGTTGCCGACGTCGACGACATGGGCGGGAAGAGACTGGGAGCCTTCGATCCGTTTTTTATCCAGACTGAGTTCGAGGTAATCCACTCCGCGTCCGTCCTCTCCAAAGTGA
>JBDTOW010000709.1:0-3356 GCA_039933075.1 Verrucomicrobiota bacterium
CGGAACGGTTGCGCCGCTGGACGCGGCGCGGACGGCGCAGCGCACCGTCCCTACCGCCAATGGTTCATGGCCTGGATTCATGTCCGGATTTTGGAGCGTCCCGTCCAGACCCTGATCGTGCAAACGCCTTCCATCCGCCCACCGCGCGGCAAATACGAAGGAATGTTCCAGATCCTTCGCTTTAATTGGCTGCTTTACGTAGCCGCCGTACTCTCTTGCGTGCAAACAGCCGATTTCCGCTCGTTGCCGTTCAAGGCAGCCGAGTTGGATGCAGTGTTTCTCATCTTCGCCGCACACGAAATCCGCAAACCATCGTCCCGCCTCGCCTTGTTCAAAGAAGTTCATCGCGTGCTAAATTCCGGCGGACGAGCGCTGCCGGTGGAGCACTTGCGGGACCTCAACAATTTTTTGGCCTTTGGCCCGGGTTGCTTTCACTTCCACTCGCGCGCCGCATGGCTAATCGCGGCAAAAAGCAGTGGTTTTGCCGTCGAACGTGAAGAGCGCATTACCCCATTCGTTGGAATCTTTCTCCTGAGGAGATCCGTATGAAACGAGTCGTGGTCGCTGGCGGGAGCGGTTTTCTCGGTCAATTGCTCGCACACCACTTTTTGACGTGCGGTTACGAAGTGGTGATTTTAAGAAGAGCGCCAATGGATTCGCTCGGTTTATTAAAGCAGGTTTGCTGGGACGGGAGAAGCCTGGGCGACTGGACGCGCGAATTGGACGGCGCGGACGTGGTGGTCAATCTCGCCGGGCGCAGCGTGAATTGCCGTTATCACGCGCGCAACCGGCGGCTCATCCTTGAGTCCCGGGTGAATTCGACCCGCGTCCTGGGCGAGGCGATCGCGCAATGCGCGCAACCTCCCCGCGTCTGGCTCAATGCAAGTACGGCCACGATCTACAAACACTCGATCGACCGGCCGATGGACGAGGCCACGGGTGAAATCGGTTCGACGCCGGAAGCGAACGATGCTTTCTCGGTCGAGGTTGCGCGAACGTGGGAACAGTCGTTAAACGAGGCGCGCACGCCGAACACGCACAAGATCGCTTTGCGCACGGCGATGGTTTTGGGCAATGGTCCGAACAGCGTGTTGCCGGTCCTGCGGCGTCTCGTGCGGTTTGGGCTGGGGGGACAGATGGCCAGCGGCAGGCAGTTTGTTTCCTGGATTCACGAAGTTGATTTTTGCCGCGCGATCGAATGGCTCATCGGCCGCGACGATTTCACCGGACCAGTGAACCTTGCTGCGCCGAACCCCGTTCCGAACCGCGAAATGATGGAATGCTTGCGGGAAGTGTGCCATGTGTCATTCGGACTGCCGGCGACGCAGTGGATGCTCGAACTCGGCGCATTTTTTCTGAGGACGGAAACCGAGCTGATCATCAAGAGCCGGCGAGTGATCCCAGGACGGCTGATGGCAGCCGGCTTTCAATTCCGTTTTCCGCACCTCCGCGAAACCTTGGTAGATCTTTAATCAATAAACGCATTCTTGTCGTCCGGTTGCGGTGAAACGGGTGGAGGTTCCGCCGCGGTGAAGGGCTGTTCATCCCGGGCCGGGTTTCTCCGGCCGGACAGGGCCACCTTGGATCCTTCCGCGGAAGCCACGATTAATTCCACACCCGCTTTGCTTAACGCGCTGCGCATTTCGGTTGGCGGTGCTTTATCGGTGATGACGGTGTTCACCGCGTTGAGGGCGCAGAGATGGCTGATGGATTGGCGCCCGAACTTGGTGTGATCGATGCAGAGGACGACCCGCCGCGCCGCGTGCATCATCGCGCGTTGGATTTCGATGAGCAGGCCGTGCGAGTTGCTCACGCCAGCGGGTGTGATGCCGCCGCAACTCATGATCGCCAGGTCGGCGCGCACCTGCGCAAACGCGGCCACCGCCAACGGCCCGACCAGCACGCCCAGCCGTGGGTAAATCACTCCGCCGCTGACCACAACTTCCAGTTTGTTGGAAGCCGAGAAGTGGTTCGCGACCGGAAGCGAGTTTGTGATGATGTGCGGATTCTTCGAGTCGAGGTGACGCGCAACATGGAAGCAGGTTGTTCCCGCGTCCACGATCACGGTTTGGTTGGGCAGAATCAGTTCCGCGCAAGCCCGGCCTATCACCTCTTTTTCCTCGAGTTGATGGGTATCACGTGCGGAAAACGTGAATTCGTCGGACTTTGGGTTGGTCAATCGCGCTCCACCGTGGGTCCTTTTTAGGGAGCCTTTGCCTTCAAGAATGTCCAAGTCGCGCCGCACCGTTGAAATCGAAGCATCAAGCAGCTCGGAAAGCTCGTCCAACGACGCAAACTCCACCTTCGCAAGGTGTTCCTCGATGCGTTGCTGACGCTCTTCGGATTGCATTATCTATCAAAATTGTGATAGATATTGCAAGATTATGCAAGAAATAGTTTGACGTATTTCCAAAATACGTTGATAACCACCATAATGTCTCAGGCAATGCCCGCAGCTCCGCCTCGCGCTGTTATTGAGCACTTGGTCAGGCAGTCGGTCTATGCGAGGCTCGGCAAGCCCCTGCCGCGCGCGGTGGCGGCTCCCAATCCGCTCGTCGTGAATGTGAGTGCCCGGCATTGCCATCTCACGCAAGCGGCAACGGAAGCGCTTTTTGGAAAGGGGCATCAGCTTCAGGTTCTCAAGTGGCTTTATCAGGACGGGCACTTCGCCGCGAAGGAAACGGTGACACTCGTGGGGCCGCGCAGCCGCATTATCTCCAATCTTCGCATTCTTGGACCGTGCCGAACTATTAACCAGGTTGAGTTGGCCTACACGGACGGCATTGCCCTCGGCTTCGATTTGCCGCTCCGCATCTCCGGCGACATCCAGGGCACACTCGGTGGAATGCTGATGGGGCCGGCGGGTTTTTTCGAAATGGACCAGGGGATCATTCGCGCCATGCGGCACGTTCACATGAGCCCAGCAGACGCGGATTACTATGGCGTGAAAGGCGGCGATTCGATGAAGCTGAAGATTGGCGGCGAGTGTGGTCTCACGCTTGACCGGATGCTGTGCCGGGTGGACAAGAGCGTCAAGCTGGAGATTCATATCGACACGGATGAGGGGAATGCCTGCAACCTCCAGCCCGACACCCCTTGCGAACTGATTAAGTAATTTCCGACGGATTTCCTGAACAACTAACCATTAATTAAACAAAAACATGAGTGAAGCAATCGGCATGATCGAAACCAAAGGCTACACCGGAAGCGTCGAGGCTACTGATGCCATGGCCAAGGCCGCAAACATCACCATCACCAAGACCATCTCCCTCGGCGGCGGTCTCATCACCGACATCTGCAAGGGTGACGTGGCGAGCGTCAAGGCCGCCGTGGACGCAGGCAGCAAGGCCGCCGGC
>JBDTOW010000710.1:0-3354 GCA_039933075.1 Verrucomicrobiota bacterium
ACCGGGAACGAGCGAGGCCGTGTGACCGTCAGGTCCGAGTCCCAAGTGGACGAGGTCGAGCACCGGCGGTGTGCCGGCGATTTCGCGGAGAATTTGAGCGTAGAACCTTGCGCCGGCAGCAAGGTCGGGCGTTTCGACCGGCATCGCGTGGATTTGTTCAGGCGGCAGTGGTGCGCGTGACAGCAAGCTCGCGCGCAGGTGAGTGAGGTTTCGGTCGGGGTCACCCGCAGGCGCAACCCGCTCGTCCACTTGCACAACGTGCATGTCGGCCCAGGGAACATCTTCGGCGGACAAATCGCGAAGCATTTGCCACGGGGTATGGCCGCCGCTGACGGCCACGATGAATCGTCCGCGTGCCGCCACAGCCACACGAGCCTCCGCAGCGATAATTTTCGCCGCCTCGTTGGCAACCGAATCGGCATCCGTATAAACTTGAATCTTCATGGCCGTTGCTAAGCAGTCACGACTGGGTATTGCCGGCGGCCAGTGAGTATCACGAGCATTTCTTTCGGTCCACATGTTTCTATTAGCAGGACGTTCGAGAGGAGTTTTTCTGGCACCTCGAAAAACATCAATTCGGCTCACCAGGATTGCCCGCGAGGAAAATCTGGACCACTCCCCTGCGTGTCGAGTAAACTGGAGACAGAACGGACTGGGACATGCATTTCACATTAAAACCACGCTTTCCGAGGTGAACTGACTTTACCAGTCCAACAAACCTAGCCATAAAGTATCAAAGAGCATTCAGGAGAACCGCGATGAAAACTAAATCCTCGATCCAACCACTGCTCGTCTGGACTCTGACTCTACTAACTGCTGGATCCGCCTGGGCGGGCCAAGAGAAATTAGCCGCCGTCATGCGCGATTCCCGCGAAGAAATGGTCCAAACCCGAGATCAACTCCAAACCACCGTCGACGCGATCAGCGCCCTGGTGAACCAAAAGAAAGGGGACCTGCGCCCTGCCTACCAAAATTTCGAAGCCCAGATGGCTAAGACTCAGACCGCCGCCGCCGCCACCAAAACTCGCGCTCAGAAAATGCAGGCCGAGGCCGATGCCCATTTCTCCAGTTGGAGATCCGAGTTGGATACTATCAATAACCCAAAGCTCAAAACCCAAGGGATGAAGCGTCTCCAGAGCGTTGAAAAGAGTTACAATCGAGTGGCCAAGCAAATCAAGGAAGCGGGGGATAAGTTCGATCCGTACCTCTCGGATCTGGCGGACATGAAAAAGATGCTTGCCAATGACTTGAGCCCGAGCGGGGTCAAGGCGTTACGCGGCACCGTGGCTGATGCCAAGTTCCATCTGGGTGGTGTTCGCCGGCCCATTTACGATGCCATCCAGAATCTCGATAAGGTGCAGAAAACCCTGATCTCCACGGCCGGACCATAAACTCAAACACCCGATCTGAGAGTGAGAGCATGCGTGGGAACATCCGATGAAGCTTTGTCGATTCCAAGACATCCGGAATCAAACCCGGGTTGGACTGATGGTCAACGACGACGCGGTTTTGGATCTGACTGCCGGGATTGAAGAGATCGAGTTGCTACTGGAAAGCGACGACCTGGTGCAGCGACTGACAAGCCTGGCCAAGCAAAGCCTCCCACGCCATCCGCTGCGGGAGATACGATTGCTAACGCCGGTTGAGCGACAGGAGGTTTGGGCGGCAGGCGTGACCTATCTCCGCAGCAAAAAGGCGCGCATGGAAGAATCCGGCTTCAGCGCCAGTGCTTACGATCGAGTTTATGATGCTGCGCGACCGGAGATTTTTTTCAAATCATTGCCGCAAAAAGTGGTCTCCCCGGGCGAGCCAGTAGGCATTCGCCAGGACGCACGCTGGAACGTTCCCGAGCCGGAACTCGTTATCGTCTTAAACTCGCGTGGGACTATTGTCGGGTACACGATTGGCAATGACATGAGCTCCCGCGATATTGAGGGGGAAAACCTGCTCTATCTACCGCAGGCCAAAATATACGAACGTTCTTGCGCGATCGGCCCCTGGATCACTGTCGGCGTCAGCGAGGCAGAGGCGCGCAATTGGACAATCCGCCTCGAGATCCGTCGGCACAACGGGATGATCTTCGAAGGCGAGACTTCCGTGGGCCAAATCAAACGGTCATTCGTCGAGCTGGCGGAGTTTCTTTTCCGATCGCAGGTCTTTCCGCACGGGGCAGTTTTGTTGACCGGGACAGGGATAGTGCCGCCCGACAATTTCACGCTTGAGCCAGACGACCAGGTGCGCATCAGCATTTCCGGAATCGGCACGCTTCACAACATCGTTGTCGAGGTTTAAGGCCTCCGTTACGATTTTGTGGCGCCTCGGATTTCGGGTTTACTATTTCCCGCTAAAATGCTAGATATGCGGCCATGTCAGAATTTGTTCAATTTGTGAACCACGGCGCATCGCTGGTTACCCCGGCGATTGTTGAAAAAGTATTGCGGCAACTGCCGTTGTGGAAAGTCGAGTTCACGCAGATACAAGCTCCGCTGTTTCCGCACCTGGTGGATCAGTTGGAATTCCTCGCTGACGCCGTCGAAGATTTCGCGGAGGGCGCCTACAAGGAGCTGCCCTATTACGCCGTTGCCCAGGCTTTGTTCGCTCTTACTTACGCGCACAAGAAGGTGGACATCATTCCCGACCTGATTCCCAACTCCGGCCGGGCGGACGACTCAAGTGTTGTCCGGGCGGTTCTGATCCAAAACGAAAAGACGTTTGCCCAATACGCCGCCGTACAAGGCTTCGACTGGTCCAAGATCACCAGCGAGCCGTGATTCAAGCATGCCAACAATCTTATTGGAGCCATTTGTGCAAATTCGATTTCACAAACGGATCGTCGTTGAGTTGTGGATAGTCGCGATAGACTCGGTCGATTGCCTTGGCCTGGCCTGAGGAAAGTCCTTCGTGCGGATCGAGGCACAAGACATTTTGGAGCAATCCTTGCCGGCGTAGCACTTCATGAATTCCCGGAATGGAGCCGGCAAATTGGTGGGCGGCATCAAAAAACGCGGCATTGCAATCGGTTACCTGCGCAGCGAGCGTGAGCAGTTCGGCGGGCAACGTCTTCTTTTTCCTCCGGGCAGCTTTGCAGTCTTCCAGAAGCTTGACTGCCTTTTGTGTCCAGCAAGCCCAATGCCCGAGCAACCCGCCCGCGAAACCGATAAAGCGAGTCCCGCTCGGAGTTCGGACCGCATGATCGGTGATCAAGTCGAGCACGATGTTGTCGTCATTGCCGGTGTAGAGCGCGACTTCACCTGCCCGCCCGGATTCGGCCAACGCATGAATCACATCGAGTGTCTGGTACCGATTAAACGGAGCTACTTTGATCGCGACGACATTTGGAATTTCAAGGAAGCG
>JBDTOW010000711.1:0-3347 GCA_039933075.1 Verrucomicrobiota bacterium
CAGTGCAGCAGCATGGTGGTGCCGACGCCCACCGCGGCGCCGCCGACCGCCGCGACGATCGGCTTCCTGCTCCTCGAGATGGTGCTGATGAAATGGAACGCGCCGCCCTGGGTTTCGGAATGCGGCGGACGCTCGAGGAAGTGACCGGGACTGTCCCGCTATATGGAATCAAGACCGGGCTGAATGAAGCATTCCTAATCGACGACGATTGCAAGCGGAAGCTGATCACTGAACACAACGGATGCAGAGAGATCATCAAGCCGTTTCTTCGAGGCAGTGACATTGGCCGCTGGAGTACGGAGTGGGCAAAGCTCTGGATGATCGTGCTTCCGTCCAGCAACGACCGCGTCTGGCCGTGGGCTGATCTCGGGAAGGCGGCTGAAGCCAATTTCAAGGCGCAGTATCCAAGCTTGTACGGTCAGTTGAAACCTCAGGAGGAACGGCTACGGAAACGACAGGACCAAGGGAAATACTGGTGGGAACTGCGGCCCTGTGCTTACTGGGAATCGTTCGAGAAGGAGAAGCTGTTTTACCAGGTGATTCAATACCACCCGCGATACGCGCTTGATACATCTGGGTTTCTGGGAAACGACAAGACTTATTTCCTGCCCACTGCGGATACATTTCTCCTCGCTGTGCTGAACTCGCCCCTCATGTGGTGGCACAATTGGAGGACATTCACTCATCTCAAGGACGAGGCGCTGTCCCCAATGGCCTACATGGTCGAGACACTTCCCATCGCCGAACCGACCGCGGCCCTCCGCGAGGCGGCTGAACAAGCTGTTCGACCGCTGATTGAAATCACCGCCCGCCAGCAGCAGACCCAGCGCACGTTGCTCGACTGGCTGCGAATGGAATACGCGATTGAAAAGCCCGGCAACAAACTCCAAGCCATGGCGGAACTCGACTCGGACACATTGGTGGCCGAAGTGAAGCGCATCCGCGGAAAGAAGCTGCCGCTGACCGCCGCCGGCGTTCAGGGATTGCGGGAGGAATACACCCGCACCATCGAACCCGCTCGCGTCCTCGCCGCCGAGACGTTGAAACTGGAATGCGCCCTCAGCGACCTCGTCAACCAAGCCTACGGCCTGACCGCCGAGGAAATTGAACTGATGTGGAAAACCGCCCCACCCCGCATGCCCATCCCGCCGCCGCCGATATGACTCGAGCCAGGAGAGCGCGCCTCATCGGGCAACGGGAATTATTTTTTTGCGTGGTTTGGGTTTGGGCTGATTTTGATTTCCGGGTACGACGTGGCCAGCGTTCGGTTTCCCCGTGGGAAGATCAATCGGCTGAGGTCTTGAGTTCATCGGTACCACGTGGCCTTTATTAGATTTGTTCCCTTCTGGAGTAGTCATATCAACTCTTCCGCTTTTTGGATGATTGGTTCTTGGTGTTTTCCGATGATTGGGTTGTCAGCATAACTAATGGCCCGATCGTCGGGACAGCGCTCGTAATAGACGCTCCCCATCTGGGTTCGATTTGATTTCTCGGCTGAGACTCTCCATTCAATGCCATTTCATCGCTCATGTTTACGGTTTGTTCGTTGTCGTTAACTGTAATTGCAAATTCGTCGCGAAATTTGTAGTGGTAGCTGAGGCGGTTGAATTCTGGTCCTTCTGCTTCGGGAAGTTTTTGAAAGCGAAAACACAAAGTAAGCTCACGCCAAGCGTAAATGTCACAATCGAGGCGCGATTCAATAGGTTCGTCCTCGTGGTCCAGTGGTTTTTTTGTGACTTTCGATCCTCCTTTTTTTCGTCGGCGTCATAATCCGAATCCAAGATCTTGATCTGGTGGTCGTTTGAGTACATCGCTGCGAAGAGGGAGCCTATGGCTGAGAATAAAGCCAAAATGAGCAAAATCCAAGCCCAGGCAATCCACTTCATTGTCTCTGTGGATGGATGAGGTGCAATTTTCTCCAGAAATCCCAAAGATAAGGCCAATGCGCCTCCGGGAAGTGTCACAATCCATTGATCGAACCGGGCGCTGACTTCAACTCCCGATTTACAGAGCTGTTCCCTCTCGCGCTCGTAGGACGGACGTCTTCGCTCCCTCTCCTTTCGTTCCTCTTCTTTGGCGTCTGCCACGTCAGTTGAAACAAGGGTGGAATTCGGCTCGTTCTCTCGAGGTTGGTTTTTCCCACGGCCCATTTTTGGAATGAACGGCAACAGGTTGTGTCTTGCAAGAACAAAGTTATATCACGAATAGGACTCTTGCAGAGGATGGGATTCGGCGGACGGCGGTCAACATCGCGCGAAGGGCGGGATCGCACCAGCGCAAATGATTCAGGCAAAACCGTCCGTTAGTCATCTACCCCTTTTTCCTTTCGGGGTTATTCTCGCGAAAAACGCGATTGCCCGCTGTGGAACACGGCGTTACAGTTTCTGGACGAGACCCGTTCCATGCCCTTTAACTGTTGAGAAGGAATTACAGGACGTGCTTCTGGTGCAATGTTAACACTTTTGAGAGAATTATAATTCAATGAACAGAGTCTCGGCTAAGGAAGTGCGCGTAGCTCTAAATGCATTCAAGGGGGAGAGAGGCGTCAGCCGTTTCCTCCGAAAGCATCCTGATTTAGTTTTTTGGACCTTCTTCTCAATTGGAGGGCATATGCACTATGTTGTGCCTGAATTTGGCCTTGGGAAAAGCCTCAAGTGTGATTTCGTACTACTGCAGTCCTTCTCAGGCGGATGGCATTGCCATTTCGTGGAGCTAGAACCTGTAGATGATAGAATTCTCAACAAAGACGGCACGCCGTCAATTCGACTGCGGAAGGCAGAGAAGCAAATTGAGGACTGGCAGACCTATGTGGAGACGGATCGGAATTCCTTAAAACGCCAAATTGCTGATGCGTGTCAAAAGACCGACTTGCTGCACCCCCAATGGCGACATTTCGAGCCAAGTGGTTCTTGTCGAGTTCCATTACGGGATCCGCGGACCTGGGTATACTGGAATTACGACATCGTAATTGGCCGAAGAACGGTTCTCACTGAGGCAAATCAAGCACGAAGGAACAACCGCAATGCGGGCCGACCATGTGAAATCGTGACGTACGACAGATTCATTGACACTGCTGAGAATTGGGACTCGCAGGTAGTGGCCATGAGGTCGAAAAAAGCCTAAACTAAATGCGGAACCACGCTCCCGCACACTCAGTGGCGGCTGAAACTCTGAGGCGATGATGGGGCTTTGGCGGACGGCGGTCAACGTCGCGCGGTGGACCCGGTCGAGCCGGCGCAGAAGACTTGTTTTTACTCTTCAATGCGCGTGGAGACTCGACCGGTTCTCTTACTTCGTGAAGTGCTCTGCCAGCGTGTGCAAGGCGTGCAGCGATCCTTTCGCGTAGT
>JBDTOW010000712.1:0-3336 GCA_039933075.1 Verrucomicrobiota bacterium
AGGATCTCGTTGACACAACCGGAATCGATCTGGTTCACAGGCGCTGCAAATACGCAGGTGCAGATGTGGATCGTGAAGCCACCGGCCTTCGATGCCGTGAAAAAAATTCCGCTGGTGTTTTGGGTGCATGGCGGCCCGCAAGGCGCTTACTTGAATTCATGGTCGTATCGCTGGAATGCGCAGCTCTGGGCGGCGCAAGGTTACGTGATAGCGTTGCCGAATCCGCGCGGGAGCACTGGCTTTGGCCAGAAGTTCACGGACGAGATCAGCCACGATTGGGGCGGCAAGGTCGTGGAGGATCTCATGAATGGCCTGTCGTACCTGGAAAAGCAGCCTTACATCGATACCGATCGGATGGCCGCGGCTGGTGCATCGTTCGGCGGCTACATGATGAACTGGTTCCAAGGGCACACCGACAAATTCAAAACACTCGTCACGCACTGCGGCGTGTATAATTTCCACAACATGTACGGCGCGACCGAAGAGCTTTGGTTCGATGAATGGGAACACGCCAAACCCTGGGAAAATCCGGACTTCGAAAAATACTCGCCGCATCGGTTCGCTGGCAATTTCAAGACGCCCAACCTGATCATTCACAACGAACTCGACTTCCGCGTGCCGATCAACGAGGGCCTCAACCTCTTTACTGTGTTGCAAAGGAAAGGCGTTCCTTCGAAGCTGCTCTACTTTCCCGACGAAGGCCATTGGGTGCTGAAACCGCAAAATAGCGAGTTGTGGCACAAGACGGTTTTCGATTGGCTGGCTGACTATCTGAAGAAGTAGCCGCGCCGCTGGCCGTCACAGTCACAGGCCCCAGACGATGCAGAGAACTGGAACTTTCCATTTGTTTGCAAACACCGATTCAAACAAAGGCGGGGCATGTGACGACTCGCTTTTCAAGTTAGCGCAGTTGGATTTTCCACCGATCGTCAAAAAAACCTGCGCTTGCGATCAGACCAGGCCATTTCGGAGAGGGTGGACTGCGGAGATCAACGATCGTCCAATCGGGGAGTTTTGGTGTTTGAAGAGAATTTGAGGTGGTGCTGCCCTGGCGAAAGGTAAACCCGCTGTTGATGACCACATAGCGGTCACGATTCAGCGGGTTTGGGAAGATCATAACCGGGGCATGATCGGACGCGCTCACCCTTTGTCCGCCGAGCACGAGTTCGTCTCGGGTCCATTTGATGTATCGATTCGATAATGCCGCATGACGTCGTCCATCGCCTCGAACGCATCCACCTCACCGGCAAACTTGCTGGCGTTGCAGTAGCGCCCGTAAAGGTGCAGTTCAAACGCATCGGCCGGCGCAAACTCGCGCCTGCCTTTCGACTGGCCGTCAATGAAAGCAACTTCGGAAAGCGTATCATTGCGGCCATGAAACCAGAGGTAAAGCGGTCGGGACTGACCGTCCTCCTGCTTCCAATCATCCGGAACTCTCAAACCGTAAGGTTGCACAGAACCATCGATCCTCGACCGGTACGCTCGCACGAGCGAACCGCGGGCCGCGGTCCAGGCCGGCGTCATTTTCCCCAACTCGGCGGCGCGTTGCAGACCGGTCGCAAGTTGCTCCTTCGCCAGGTCGATCTCGCCCGGCTTGAAGAATTCGTGATAAACAAGGGCATCGCGCACTGCTTTGTGAAAGACCTGCACGTCCGGCAAAAACGCGAGCAAATCCGGCTTGCTTCTCAGCGTTGTCCGCAGGCTTTCGATTTCTTTGCCGAGTGTTTCCAGCCGGGAGTTCAACTCCGCGGAATCGACAGCCGGGACCTGGATACCAGGCGGCGGCGCTTGCTTAACGGTCGGTGTCGCCTGGCCAAAAGTGAGAAGCGGCACAAGGCCAGATGCCAGAACGTAACGAAGGCTCATTTGAGAGTGGGGCTCAGTTGGCGTGGTAGCCGAGCCATACCCACACGAGTGTTTCCGCCAGTGTTTGCTCGAAAACGCGGCGGTCGCAGTGACTCGTGGCAAGGCTAAATACGAAGCGGTGGTTGTAACCCTTGGCCTTAAGTGCAGCCGCGGTGCGCTGGCCGGCCATCACCCAGTTGTGATGGGTTTCCTCCGGATCTTTGGGGCGATTATCATTTTCGGACACGTGCGTAAAGATGCGCAATGGTTTCTTCTCACTGCTTTCAATGAGCTTCATGCTCGAGTGGTACTCCCATGCGCCCAGCGGATATTTGGCTTCCTCCGCCGCGTCGTCATCCTGCTGATCGACGAAGGTGCCAGAATAGGCGATCACACGACGGAACAAATCGGGCCGAAACCAGCCCATCGTCAATGCCGCCGCGCCACCGGAACTGCAGCCCATCACGGCTCTGCCCCAGGGATTATCCGTGAGGGCGAACATCGGATAGGCTGCTTTGATCTCCGCGTTATTCAGGACAGCCGGCAGCACTTCGTCCTGGATGAACCGTGCGAGTCTGTCGGACATGGTGTCGTATTCCAGACCGCGCTCGCTGTTCATCCCATCGTTGCCGCCGTTTTGAACGGCAATGGCGATGAAGGCGGGCAACTTGCGATTCGGGTCCTTCGAAATGGTCAGATTGTCGAGCGCGTTGCGCACCAGGTTGAGTTGACCCGGTCCGTCATGGATGACGAGAAGAGGGGCTTTGACGCCGTCGTGGCAGGCGGCAGGAATGTAAACAAAGATCTTTCGCTCTTTTTTCACGGCCTTCTTCTCAGGCTCGAGCGTGGAATCGTCGCCACGGAAGATTTTGCTGTCGGCGAGACGCATCGTGAACTCGAACTGCTTCCCTTTGGGATTGCCCCGGTCCGTGAGATCGGGATCGATCTTGTAATCGGGACCGATCGTGTAATTGCCGTCGCCTTCTGTGCCGGGATTCTCCGTGTACGACTCGGCCGTCTTTGCGGTGTTGGCGAGCAGGCCGATGAGGATCACGGTTGCAAAACAGCGAACGCAAGCTGAGAGGAAACGGGTGTTTGACATGATGATTGTTAAACCATCCGGCACGCACAGATACAAGCGGCAAATCTAACGTCGAACCGCTACCTTCCATCGCCTCGGCGGTCTTGGCCTGGAGAACGCCGTCAGTGTCGAGCGAATGGCGGACTTGATTACGTTCCTGCTCTTGCCACCATAGCCTAGCCTCATTCAAATGAAGACCATCGCGAGACTCTTCCTGCCCATCTTCAAGAAGAACTTCTCCGAAATCGTGGACATCGCAGCTCCGGGCGGAAGACGTCTTCCACAACTCCGCCGGCCTGAGCATCCGGAAAAGCTACCTTACGCAAGCCGACGAAATCATGCATGGCCTCTGGGCATGGCCAGATGATGTTCACCAAATGTTCGAAGAAAGACCGTGACCTGCTGCGAAC